>CAYNVX010000031.1:0-9292 GCA_964400755.1 uncultured bacterium
TAATATTCTTGTAGAACATAACTGGTCAGCATGAGTTTTAGGGATTCTTTATTTGCTTCCAATATAGAATTAATATGTGCGGCTCTGGATGAAGCTACCAATGATAAGCTTGAGTAGATCTCATTTTTTAGGTTTTCTTTGTTTACGTAATAAAATATAAATGAAGGTATTATAGTTAATAATATTGCAGCCGTTAAGAAAGTCAGACTGATCTTTTTTGAAATCTTCATATTAGAATACCCATTCTAAAGATCCTTTTATCAGCCAAACGGCATAGTCATCCGTATTTGTATAATACATGCTGGAAAGTGTGCTGCTAAAAGATTTTCCAACGGCAATTTTTAAATTAGCATCAAACTGATTTCCTTCATATTTGTGAAAAGGTAAAACCTGAGGGTCCTGCAGTGCAGCTGTAACTACTCTGGCTTCGTTGGTCAAATCTCTATATTTTCTCCATAAATGAGTATAGTTCATGTTGAACTCATGTCCGCAGCTCCAGTTTTTTACAAAACTAATTTTATATGTTTGCGTCCTCTCGTTTAAATATGACATATAATCAAATGCTATATTTAACATCCTCTGGTAGTCATATTGATATCTTCCTATTAATTCTCCATAAAACATGGGTATGCCGAGATATCCCCAAACCGATCCCGATTTTCTCTGGTTGCTTTCCGGAGCCTGCCTTGTTGAATTATAAAATCTGATTTTTCCTTCAACCCCGCACCCAAAATATTTATAAGGTTTTAATTCATATAGTAATGAAGCTTCCTGCATCCTCATAAAATAGGAATATAAAACGGCAAAGTCCCTAGCTATCATCGAATCAACAAAATATCGGGCTAAAATAAGATTATAGTTGTCTCTATATTTTAATAAGGCACCAGGCTCAAAAGAAATTCTATTTCTAAAAGGAAAGCCGGCTCTTCCTTCATTTCTTCCTGTTTTTACTATAAAATCAGCTTTTGCTGAAAAATATTTTTTAAAGAAAAAGTCGCTTCCTAAATCATATTTGTAAATGTAGACGTTATAGTTATTAATGTTAACTACGAGGTTTCTCTGTTTTTGAGGAACATAGCTAAATTCAAAAAAAGGACGAATATGGTCATTTACAGGAATTTTTAGCAAAGCTCTGGCAATAATGGAATCTAATTCTACAGATCTTACAAAGGTAACCAAGTCTCTTTCTCTTTCCTGTACAGCACCGCCCTCAAAGAAAACAGATGGTCTTACATAGGGCTTAGCGGCTCTGATCAATCTTAAAATGTTTTCATCATCCGGTGCATTGTTATAAGCTTTGTTCAAACTGTCTAATGCTTTTTTATATTTGGTATCTTGTAAATATAATTGACCTAAAGGAAGCCAGGCTTCAGAACTTGTAGGATAAGATTCAATAGCTTTCAAATAAGATTTTTTTGCCATCTTTTCATCATCTTTGATAGCATAGATTCTTCCTCGTAATACTAAGGCATCGGAATAGTTAGGGACGTTTTTAATAATAATATCCAGCTGTTCAATAGCTTTTGGATAATCTTTTTCCTGATAAAAAACCTCGGCAAGATATAGTCTAGCATCATAATGCTCAGGATATCTTTGAATGCATTTATTTAAATATTCTTTGGCTAGTATATATTTCTTTATTCTAAAATATAGCTTCCCTAATTGGTATTCATATTCAAAGTTATTGGGGTCTTGATCATGTAGGTTTTCATAGATTAGTATCGCTTTTTCATACTCTTTATTATTTTCAAATTCTTGAGCTTGTTTTTTTTCTTCTTCAACAGGATTTTGACAAAATAGAGAAATAGGCAAAAATATTGCATAGAAAAAGATAAAAGATCTGATAAGTAATTTGC
Source organism: uncultured bacterium (assembly GCA_964400755.1). Lineage (GTDB taxonomy): Bacteria > Chlamydiota > Chlamydiia > Chlamydiales > SM23-39 > CAYNVX01. The sequence goes on from CAYNVX010000031.1 coordinate 1,857, forward strand.
CTGCCATATTTATCTAGGGCTATTTATTATTCTTATTATAAATATTATAATAATAATCAAGCCTAACTTTAATAATTTTTCCCCAAGAAAATTTCTTTGCGGCATTAATTGCTTTTTTAGAAAGTTTTTTAAGATCTTTTGAAGCCATATTTTTAAGTTTTAAAACTGCATCAGAAAATTCTTTTTCAGAATTCGGATTAATAATCTCTCCAACAGCATATTCCTTCATGCCTCCTGAATTTGTTGCGATTACAGGAAGGCCGCAGGCCATTGCTTCTAGGCAGGCTATAGCAAAACCTTCCGATCTTGACGGCAGAACTGCAAATTTGGAAATATTATGAAATTGAGCTAAAACTTTTTTGTGCTGATGCCCTAAAAAATGTACATTTTTAAAACAGAATTTTTCTTTGTTGTTGAAGTGGGTTATTTGGTTAATATCTCCGGCTCCGAAAACTATAAAATGGATCTTTTCTTCTTTTGACAGCAGTTTATTTGCTTTTAGTAATATGTCCAAGCCTTTAGTTTCTGAAATTTTTCCGGGAAAAGTAACTATCGCCGCATCATTATCTATATTTAAATTAAACTCTTTTAAAAGAGCCTGTCTGTTAACTTTTAAAGGTTTAAATATGTCTTTGTCGTAGCTTGACGGAATAACAATTACCTTTTTTTCATCAACATCATATAGATCTAGAACTTCTTTTTTTACAAATTCGGAAAGTGAAAAAATATATTCGGCATTTTGAGCTCCTATTTTCGCAATCGGCTGGATTCTTTTACTATTTTTATAACCTAATTGGTCGATATGATGAGCGCAGGCTATATATTTGATATTTAACTTATTAAGAATATATTCATATGTCCAGATATGCTGGCATTCTATTATGTCGGGCTTAAACTCATTTATAACTTTTAAAAGAGCTTTTTCGGCTTCCTTCATATATAGATCAAACTCACTATCGCTAAGCTCATTAAAAGTTTTTCCATAAGGGTTTCTAGGATGAGGATCTGATACGATCAGGGGAAAAGATTCTAAACAGATAGCATCATTTTTTATAGGAAACTGCCATATTTCAAAATTTTCAGGATTGTTATAATAATAGTCCAAATCATCGGAAGCTATTCTAATATCAGGAAAAAAAATCTTTACCTGATGATTTTGTTTTATCAGCTCTTTCATTAAAAGATGAGCCAAGGTAAAGCTGCCTGTTCCCCAAGGACCTGTTGTTGTAAGAAGTATTTTCATGTTTTAACTTGTTTAAAATATCCATCCCTATTATTTAAAAAATAAAGATAAGTTCAGCTTTTGTAAAGAAGTTATTATGCCAAATAGTAAATATAAATTAATTTTCTATTCATTTTTTATATTAGTTTTTTTCAGCTCTTTATTCTGAAGAAACAACCATATCGGAAATAAAAACCGAAGATGAAAGAAATATAGAAATTAAATGGTCCAACGGACTTCGATTTATTTCTCAGGATAAGGATTTTGATATCAAGCTGGGGGCTAGACTTCAAATTGATACCGATTGGTTTTGGGATGATAATAGTGTAGAAAATAGTGTAGGAAGCATACAGGACGGAGTAGAAATAAGAAGAGCAAGGCTCTATCTTCTAGGAACTTTATATCAAAATTTGATTTTCAAAATGGAATATGATTTTGCAACAGGTTCGGCCTATCTTCGAGATGGATATGTGGGTATAAAAAATATTCCTTATGCCGGAACTTTTAGGGCAGGCCATATTTTGGAACCCTATGGATTAGAAAGTTTAACCAGGGGATATAAGATAACAATGATTGAATATTCTATTCCGGTGGAAATGTTTTCTCCAAACTGGAATATGGGAATTGTTTTTTCTAATCCGATTTTAAATAAAAGAATGACTTGGGCTACAGGTCTCTTTAGAGAATCTAATAATTATGGGTTTTCTCAAAATGATGATTTTAGCTGGACCTCCCGTATTACAGGATTGCCTTTTTATAAAGATAATGGAAGAAAGTATCTTCATCTTGGGGCTGCATATAGTTTAAGACTTTCGCAGGACAATTTTCAATATGTTTCAAAACCGGAAGCACATATGGCTCCCTTGTTTATAGATACAGGAACTTTATCTGCCTCTTCAATCAATCTTGTAAATTATGAATTTGCCCTTATTTATAAAAAGTTTTCTCTGCAGTCGGAGTTTTCAACTCCTTTTATTCATTTAAAAAATAAGATGGGCCATGCCTATTTTTATGGCTATTATGTGCAGGGTTCATTTTTTTTAACGGATGATTATAGACCTTATGAACAGGAAAAGGCGGTTTTTGGCATTGTTCAGCCTAAAAGGGTTTTTAAGTTCAAGAAAAAGGGCTTCGGCGCGGTTGAGCTTACAGGAAGATATTCTTATGGTGATTTAAACGATATCTCTCATGGCATACACGGCGGCAAATTGTGGGACCTTTCAGGAGGGGTTAATTGGTATTTGTCATCTGACATGAAGTTTATGGCAAACTATATTTATTCAAGATTAAAAAATCAGGGATCGGCGGATATCTTTTTAACAAGATTTCAAGTTAATTATTAAAAAATAGATTTCAAATCAGTTTGATGGATGATTGTACTGTTCTAACATTTTAACAAGTTCGGAAGGAGAAAAAGGTTTGGCAAGCATATTGATGCATCCCGCTTCTAATATTTTTTCCTGCATCTCGATCGATGCATAGGCAGTGGTAGCTATTATGGGGATATTTTTATAAGCTTCTATTTTTTTTATTTCCTTCGTTACTTGAAGACCGTCGATATCAGGAAGGGATATGTCCATGAAAATTAAAACAGGAGGGGGATTTTTTTTGCAGTAGTCTAATGCATCCTGACCTTTTTCAAAGGTCTTAATGCTATATCCATAATGGGTTAATATTCTTTCAACAAGTTCACTATTGTCTCTATTGTCTTCAACTAAAAAAATTATTTTTTCCATTTTATTTTCCTTGTTTACTTTCTTCTATTACCTTTTCATAATATTTTAAACGTTTTTTTGTAATCCTGGGCCAGGAAAATTCTTTAGCTTTGTCAAGAGCTTCTTTTGATAAAATTTTATAATCATCAGATGAAAGCTCAACAAGTTTTAATATTGCTTTAGATAAAGCCCTGTGATTATTAACTTTAACAATTTTTCCAACAGCATATTCTTCTAATCCTCCCGTATTTGTTACGATGACGGGAAGGCCGCAGGCCATTGCTTCTAAACAAGCGATGCCAAAACCTTCCGATCTGGAGGGTAAAACGCTGAAATTTGAAATATTATGAATTTCAGCTAATGTTTTAGGTGGCCGATGTCCTAAAAAATGAACATTTTCAAAAGAACATAGATGTTTTTCATTTTTTTTAAGTGTCTTTTCAATATTTCCCGAGCCTAAGATTATAAAATGGACGTTAGCTTTTTTCTGAATCAGCCTGTTTGCTTTTAATAAAATATCTATTCCTTTTGTTCTGGATATTTTTCCGGCAAAGCTAATTATTTTTGCATTTTTAGGAATCTTAAGATCATATTTTTTTAAAATTTTAGATCTATTTAGATTTAATAATCTAAATACTTTCTTATTATATCCGTTTGAAAGAACAATAACTTTTTCTTTTTCTTTTTCTTTGCTATAAAGTGAAATTACCTCTTTTTTAACAAATTTAGAAATGGCAAAGATATATTTTGCATTTTTTGCCCCAAGCAAGGCTGTCGGTCTCATTTTATGATCATATTTAAAACCTAATTGATCACTATGATGTGCTACGCAGATATAGGGATAACCAAGTTCATGGATTATATGATCAAAGGCCCAAATATGCTGACATTCGATGATGTCAGGCTTGAATTTTTCTATTAGTTTTTTTATTCGGACTTTAAATTCATTAAAATATAGTTCTTTTTGTTTTTTTGTAATCTGCAATAGAGTTTTGCCATTAGGATTTCTTGGATGGGGATCGGTGATAATTAGAGGGAAGTATTCAAGTTTAACTTTATCTTTTTGAATAGGGAACTTCCATATTTCAAATATTTTTGATCTTTTGTAATAATAATTAAGCTCTTTTGTGGGTAGCTGTGTATCCGGAAAAAAGATTTTAACTTCATGTCCCAGGGCAATTAACTCTTCCATAACAGCTTGAGCAACAGTAAAGCTGCCTGTTCCCCATGGACCGGTATTTGTTATAAGAATTCTCATTTTTTAATGTCTGGTTATTAATTTTTGTATTAGTGGTTTTCATTTTTTAATTCAAGAATGCTTTTGATTTTTTTGTATAATTATACTTTTGATAAAAGATTCAATATGTGAATAAAAAATATATTTAATTATTAATTATATATATCTATATTGAAATTTAAGAGTAATCGTGGAAAAAACTTATGGCAGTTCCGAAAGAAGAACCATCAGGCGATCCGGCATTTGACAAAGAAATGGAGCAAATGAAGATCGATTACCAAAAATCTATTCCTGATAAAATTAAAAAGTTTGAAGATCTTGCTGTAAAACTTTTCGAAGAAACAACTCAGCCAAATATAAAAGCCTTGCGTGATGAAGTGCATAAAGTAGCCGGCAGCGCCGGTTCATATGGTTTTCCTGAAGTAAGTAAAATATGTAAAAGTTTTCAAACCGTTTTAGATGGCTGGTTAGAACAGAGTGCATCTATGTCGATCGAGTGGAAAGAACTTGAAGTAATTAAAAAGTTTTTAGATGACATAAAAAAAGAAACTTCAAAAATTGCATCGATTGTAGAACAACAACCACAACAACCACAGCCGGCTGCTCCTAAAGATGAGTCAGTAGATGAGATAATGGGAAAAATATCTGAAGAATATACAAAAAGTATTCCTGACAAGATTAAAAAACTTGAAGAGTCAGTTAATAATTTAGCAAATGGAGCTGATGGAAAAAGTCTTAAATCTTTAAGAGAAGAGACGCATAAAATTGCCGGCAGTGCCGGTACATATGGTTATCAGCAAGCAAGCATTTTGTGTAAACGGTTCGTTAGTAAATTAGATGAGTGGATAAAAGATTTTTCTACAAAGCCGATCTCTGAAGAAAAAATCCTTGAGATGAAAAAATTCCTAGAAAATATAAAAAATGCTCTGGTTCAGGAAAAACAGGTCAAGTCATCTGAAAAAAGATTTATTCCTCCGGCTGTACTCCAAGAACATTTTAATCTAGATTTATATATTGCCGACAAAGATGAAGAGAATTTAAGCCTGCTTGCTAAAGAAGCACAAGCAAGGGGATTAAGAATTAAAGTTCAAACGGATAAAATTCAAGCTGTCAAAGATATAGAGGAAAAAGATTTTCATCCGAGAATGTTAATCATAGGGCAATGTGTTCCTAGAGGAAAAGCTGAAGAGGATCATCTAGAACTAAAAGCCTGTGATATAGCTAAACAGTTTAAAGAACAAAACAAAAAAACTATATTTGGAGTGATCACCGATAAGGCTGATATGAATTTTCATATAGAAGCCTTGAAAAGGGGAATTGATTATATTATTGAAAGACCTTTTGTTATTGATAATGTCTTAAATCTTGTTGAAAGCTCCATTCCTACTTTGTTTGAGAAGCCTTATAAAGTATTAGTTCTGGATGATGACAAGGATGTTTGCGAATATATTAAATATATCTTGACCGAGATCAATGTTGAAGTAAAAGAATCTACAACAATTGAAGGGATTTATGAAATCTTAAAGACTTTCTCTCCTCAATTGCTTCTCTTGGATTTATTTTTAGGCGAAGCTAATGGTATTGAGATTTTAAAATCTATCAGAAAAGATGCAAGATTTAGGGATTTGCCAATAGTATTGGTTACGGCACGTGATGATATAGAAACAATGAAGCAGGCCTATTCAGAAAAGGTAGATGATTATTTAGTTAAGCCTTTGGTTAAAGGACTTGTACAGTCCAAAGTTTTATATTTTGCTTTCAAACAGGCCTACAAAGATATTTTGCAGACGCAGGATCCTCAGTCGGGTCTTTTAGCAAAAAGGGCTTTAATTATTTATCTAAATAGGAAATTTGAGAAAATAAAACCTGAAGAAAATCATTCCCTAGTAGGCTTTTCTATAGATAAATTAGAGGAGATGGGAAAAAATTCCGGACCCGGCCTAACTGAAAAAATTATAGTTGATTTTGCAAATAGTCTGCAGCGTTTCTTTAGGGCATATGAGATCATTGGAAGATTTGACAATAATATTTTTATGGTTTTTTTAGATAATTTAACACCTCAGGAAGCAAATGAACTGGTTAAAAACTTTTTAGGAACCATTAGGATAGAAATGCCCCTAAAGAGAGAGCCCATCGAATTAATAAAAGTCAGCGGTGCTATTGCAGTTTTTCCATATGACGGAAAAAATTCAAATGACTTAATGAATAGTTCGGAGAATATGCTGAATCAGGCAAAAGCAGAAGGGGGAAATAAGGTTATCTGCAGAGCTTTAGCTCTGCAGCCTCAAATTGTTAAAGAGATCTTTGTTTTAGATGATGATGCTGATATTCAAAAAGTATTAAAATTCTCTTTTGAGAAAAAAGAATATAAAGTCATTGTTTTTGGAACCATTAAAGAGGCTGAAATTTACTTAAAATCAAAACAGCGCGGTGAACTGCCCAACCTGCTGATTTTTGATAGGCTTCTTCCTGATGGGGATGGACTGGAATTATACCGCAGATTAAAACAAGAGATTATTGATTTCCCTCCTACTTTATTTTTATCTAAGCTTTCTTCCGAACAGGATATAATGGCAGGTCTAAAAGAAGGGGCTGTAGATTATGTGATTAAGCCTTTTAGCATATCGATCTTGATGGAAAAAGCTTTAAAACTTTTGAAAATGAAGAAAAAATGATAGTAGAACAGTTCATTGATATCATTATCGTTATTACAAAAGTTGAATATATCCTGGTAAGTATTACTATTCTTTTACTTTTTTTAATCCGATTATATTTAACTACAAAAGCAAAAAAGGAAACGAAAAGGAAAGAGCAATTAAGAGAGATACTTTTAAGAGCTCTTCAGGAAGGGAAAAAATATACTCCGGAATTAATTCCCAAAAAACATGATATCACGACAATTTTAGCAATTTTAGAGGATTTTGATTCAAAATTTGAAGGACCGGAATGGGTAAACTTAAAAGCCAACATAGTTAATAATTATCTTTTAAAATATGCCGAAAAATGGGTCTTTAGCAAATGGTGGGCAAGGCGTAATTTTGCAGCCAGATGTTTTGTTCTGCTGACAAAGCCTCAGTTCGAAAAATATATTTTAGTGCTTTTAAAAGATTCAGCTCCCTTGGTTCGTATGTCAGCAGCTATTTGTGCTGTTAAAATTGGAACTTTGCCATTATTAAAAACTCTTTTTGAGACAATGAGCAGAGAGCCGGAAAGAGGAAGATATTCATATCGGGATACGATTTTAAGAAGGGGAGAGAGTTCT
>CAYNVX010000031.1:9302-13509 GCA_964400755.1 uncultured bacterium
AGAACAGGTAAAAATGGAAAAAGATCCAAAGATGAGACTTCTATATTTGGATATTTTAGCTGCAAGATTTGATAGTGATGTTGTTACCTACATAAAGCAGGACTTAGTAAATAGCGATGACAAGATTAGACTAAGAGCAGTAAAAATATTAGCTTCATTTCCTAGTGAAGAGACTGAAAAATTAATTTTGCCTTTTTTAGAGGATACTAATTATTTAATTAGAGCTGAAGTAATCAAATCTCTTTCTGTTTTACTGGGCAATAATGCCATAAATTATTTAGAAAAAGCCCTAAGTGATGAAGAATGGTGGGTTAGGCTTCAAGCGGCTTTAGCTCTAAAAAGAATGGGAAATGTTGGGGAAAATCTTTTAAAAAGTAAAAGATCGGAAGAAAATCAAAGAGTATTTGATGTATGTCAATATGCTCTATATCTGCCGGAAGGATAATAGATGGACTGGACTATACAAGCTCTTATTTGGGGCAACTACATTGTTTTTGCCTATTTTTTACTAGTTCAGTCATTTTATTTAATGCTTATGATTTTGGCAATCCCTGAGCTTTATATGCGTATGAAAGAGGTGAAAATAGAAAACTTCGAGCAGATCCTATCTTCTGAGTCGGTCCCTCAGATTACAATTATTGTTCCGGCTTATAATGAGTCGGTTAATATTAATTTTGTGATACGGTGTTTGCTTAATCTGACCTATCGTTATAAAGAAATTATCATTGTCAATGACGGTTCTACCGACAACATGCTTGATTTAATAAAAAATAATTTCAAACTTTATCCAGTGGCTCCTGTTGTGCCTGCTAAAATTCCCACTCAAAAGGTTCGCAACTATTATCGTTCGAAAGACTTTCCTAATCTTATTATTGTAGATAAAGAGAATGGCGGAAAGGTTGATTCTGTCAATGCCGGATTAAATGCAGCTACTTCTGATTTTTATATATCTGTTGATGCAGACACCATTATTACGGAAGATGCCCTTCAGGCTTTAATGAGACCCTTCTTGATGCAGTTCAATATTATCGGCTGCGGAGGGACAATAGGCATCGCTAATGATTGTAAAATGGCAGGCAACAGGATCGAACAGATCTATTTTCCCCATACAATTATAGCAGGGATCCAGGTTATTGAATATATGAGAGCTTTCTTAATGGGAAAACTAGGTTGGAACCATTTGGGAGGACACTTAATAGTATCAGGTGCATTCGGTCTTTTTGATATCAATGCAGTTATAGAAAGCGGAGGCTACAAGCTGGAAATCGGCGATGATGTCGATTTGACATTTCGCCTAAATCGTCAAATGAGAGAAAAAAAACAAAAGTACCGTATCGACTTTATTCCTGATCTTGTTTGTTTAACACAGGTCCCTTTTAAAATTAGAGAGCTGTGCAGACAAAGGGAAAGATGGCAAAGAGGTCTTTTAGAAGTTTTGTGGATTAATAAAAAGATGTTATTCAATCCAAGATATGGAAAGATCGGCATGATTGGAGTTCCCTATTTTACAATTATTGAAGCAATATCTCCAATTATAGAAATTGGGGGATATTTTGTAGCATTGACTAGTTATTTCATGGCTATTTTGAACGCTTATGCAGCCTTATGGCTTTTATTATTAGCTTTAGGATTCCCATTAGTGCTTTCTTTTGCATGTATCCTGATTGAAAGTATTAGCCTGCAGAGATATTTCTCCTTTTTAAATCTTTTAAAAATGATCGGCTGCGCCATTTTAGAACAAGTCGGTTATAGACAGCTTTTAGTATTTGTCAGGCTCTATTCATTTTTCAAATGGATAAAAATGAAAATAAAAGGGGAAAAACAGAGCTTTAGACCTGTTCAGAGAACAGGGTTTTATAAAGAAGGATAAAAAATTAATGAAAGGCTTATTTAGGAAAAAAAGTTACAGGAGATCTCTATGATTTTTAGTAAAGTGCCACTCAAATATCGAATTCATATTAGTTTTATTATTGTTTTTGTTTTGTTCTTTTCTCTTTCCATTTATCTGTTAAATAAAAAGAAAAAGGATGTTCTTAGTTTAGCAAAAAAAAATGCAGAGCTGCTTGCTGAAACTATTAAGGAAGAATTAAATATAATAATTTATGAGCAAGTTAATGATATTAGAATATTTTCACAAATGACTAATTTATCCAAATATGCCGAAGAGAGCAATTTAGAATATGCCAATATGGCTGACAGGCAAAAATATATTTTTGATTTGGATAATCAGTGGAAAAGTAATAAAACATCTCCTGAAATAGAAAAAATTTTAAATAATGTCCCTTCAGAAACTTTAAAAAAGTTTACCGCTTTAAAAAGTGAATATTATGGATATGCAATTATACCTGAATTGTTTATTACAAATAAATATGGCGCCTTAGTTGGGTCATCAGAAAGGACAACCGATTTTAATCAAGCTGATGAAAATTGGTTTAATCAAACTATGAGAGCTGAGAATTATTTGATTGAAGATGTTAAATATGATCGCAGCGCCCATTTATATACAATTGATATCATTGTGCAGCTTTTTGATCAGAAACATAATATTACAGGCCTTGTCAAAGCGCTATTTAATATTCAAAAAATTGTAAATGTTATGGAAAGTGTAAAAAAATATTCGTTTTTAAAGAATATGAATATTGAACTTTTAACAAAAGATCAATTAGTAATTTACAGCACTGCTAAAACAAATCAAATCCTGCAAAAAAAGTTTGATGAGGACTATGCCTCTTATTTAGGTTCAGAAGCAAGCCGATACGGATTTATTGAAAAAATCGGCGGTGTTCAATATCTGGTGGTAAAATCAAAAGCTGCAATTTCTGAGAACATTAAAGGCTTGGAATGGAATCTGATAATAAAATATGAGCTGAAGGGAATTTTAAAAGATTACTATCAGTTTATGGCTATACTATTTATTTCTTCAGCACTTATTTTTATCATTATGATGCTGATTTCTTTTTTTCTTTATCGATCGATTGATCTTCCGATAAAACAGATTGTCCAATTCGGTGAAAATGTAAAAGCCGGAAATCTCGAAACTCTGATGGAAGTGAAGATAGAAGAGGATTTTGGTAAAATTAGAGAATTAATAAATTTTCTTATTACAAAAATAAAAGATCTGTCTCAAAAAAATAAATGAGGAGAAAAGGTTTTGGATTATTATAAAGAACTGCTGTCTAAAATTGAAAAAAAAACTGCCGTAATTGGTATATTGGGAATTGGCTATGTAGGAAAAAGCCTTGGTAATTATATAGCTGAAGCAGGTTATAGGTTTCGATTTAGATGAGACAAGAGTAAAACAGGTAAATGATGAAAAAGTTAGAGACTTCAGCGCCAGCTCTGATTTATCTAAATTAAAAGAATGTGATGTAATAACTATTAGTGTTCCAACTCCTGCGGATGAGAATAAAAAACCCGATCTTGTTCCTCTGATAAAAGTATCGGAATCAATATTAAAAAATATGAGAAAAGGACAGCTGATTATTTTAGAAAGTACCGTTGCTCCGGGAACTTCTAAAGAAATTATGCTGCCCATATTGGAAAAAAGCGGTTTGAAAATTGAAGAAGAATTTTTTATCGGCTTTTCTCCTGAAAGGATAGATTTCGGCAATCCAAAGTATACTATCAAGAATATTCCTAAAGTTGTTGCGGGATATAAAGAGAAATCGAAAGATCTGACTTATAAATTTTATTCTAATGTAATAGACAAAGTTGTTGCACTGTCTTCTTTGGAAGCGGCTGAGATGGTAAAGATTTGGGAGAATACTTTTCGGTTTGTAAATATTAATCTTATTAACGAACTTACCGAATATGCAATCAAGAGGGGAATAGACATTTGGGAAGTTATAGATGCAGCAAAGACAAAACCCTTTGGTTTTTTTGCCTTTTATCCTAGTGCAGGTATTGCAGGCCATTGTATTCCGGTAGATCCTTACTATTTATTAGATGATGCCAAAAAACATGGAAAAGATCTGACAATTTTAAAGACTTCGATGGACTTTCATGAAAAAAGATTAAAAATGATAATAAATAAAATTGTTGAGCTGCTGAAAAATAAAACTAATCCCAAACTTTTAATTTTAGGGATTACCGTAAAAGAAGGCTCGGATGATATTAGAGAGAGTGTCGGGCTTAGAATTTGGGAAGAAGTTGAAAAAAAGGGAATATCAGTTTCATATTTTGATAAGAACCGGCCTCGCTTCGATGG
>CAYNVX010000032.1:0-2740 GCA_964400755.1 uncultured bacterium
AGTTAGCAAAAGTTTTGATTATGCAGCATAAACTAAAACTTTTAATTACACCCCTATTTATAAAAAGAATTTACATAATTTGATCTTTTGACTAAATTGAAGTTGAACTTCGAATTGGTAAAACAAATGTTTCAGCGTGACTTAACTACTGAGCTTAAAGAGCTTGCAAAATCCTATCCTATTGTAACAGTCATAGGACCTCGTCAATCCGGCAAAACAACACTAGTGCAAAATGCATTTCCTGATAAAAAATATGCCAATTTAGAATTTCCTGATGTTAGAGCTATAGCCTTAGCTGATCCAAGAGGTTTTTTAGAACAATTTCCAAATGGAGCTATCTTAGATGAAATTCAACGTGCGCCCGAACTTCTTTCATATATCCAGCCTCTTGTTGATAAAATGGATATTAAGGGCATGTTTATTCTTACCGGAAGCCATCAGATCGAACCTCAAGAAGCCATTTCTCAATCTTTAGCAGGAAGAACAGCTCTTCTAACTTTACTTCCTTTAAATTTACATGAATTATCTAAAGCCGGTTTTGATCTTTCATTAGATGATTGGATGATAAAAGGCGGATATCCCCGCATTTATAAAGATAGTCTTGATCCGACCAAAGCTTATAGAAGTTATTTTCAGACATATGTTGAAAGGGATTTAAGACAATTAATTCAAGTAAAAGACCTAATACAATTTGAAAGGTTTGTTCAAATCCTTGCAGGAAGAATTGGGCAAATAATAAATATGGAAGAAATCGGTGGAGAAGTAGGCATATCTTCTCATACAGTAAAAGAATGGATTTCAATTTTAGAAGCTTCTTTTATAATTTTTAGACTACCCCCCTATTTTGAAAATTTCGGCAAAAGAATTATTAAATCCCCCAAGCTTTTTTTTAATGATGTTGGCTTAGCTATTTATTTATTAGGGATTGAAAATGAAACTCAACTTAAAAGAGATCCTTTAAGAGGAAATCTATTTGAAAATGCCATAATTTTGGAATTAAAAAAATATAGGTTAAATCAAGGCTTGGATCCTTATCTATATTATTATCGGGATGTTCAAAAAAACGTCTTTTCAACTTTGAAGTGCAATAAATGACACCTTTGATTCTAAGTAATTTAGAATCTCTTTTATGATATTAGATATTATATCACATCTTTTTGATAATGTTAATGTCAAACATATCAAAAACTTCTTTTAAAAATATCTTTATAACTAAAGATTATTGGGGAGTATGAGGGGTTCCCCCTCATATAAAAAAAACAAATGTAATACTTCAAAGTCCAAAATCATAAAAGGGTCGCAGACCCTATTTATGATGCGGAAGTAATAAGTTAAGAAAGGTTTAAAACTTAACAAGCTATTGTTTCGCTCTTTGTAAATTAAAGACCTCTATAGGAGTCAAAAAATTTAGTGCCTTTCTTGGACGATTGTTAAGCAGATCTTCAACTTTTTGAACATCTTCTTCAGACAGCTTATCAAAAGATGCAGATTTTGGAATATACTGCCGGACAAGACCATTTGTATGTTCATTTAATCCTCTCTCCCATGAGTGATAAGGACGAGCAAAATAAAAATCAGCATTTAATTTTTTGCTAATAGCAATGTGATTAGCAAACTCTTTTCCATTATCTGAAGTTATTGTATAGATACAATCTTGTACTTGCTTCAATTTCATTACTAGTGCTTTTTCTACTTCACAAGATGTTTTGCGAGATACTTTTGCTAACATAGTTAACTTAGAATATCTATCTACAATAGACACAATAGCCCCTTTATGCTCTTTTCCTATGATAGTATCGACTTCCCAATCACCTAATCTAATTTTATCTTCAACAATGGAGGGCCTTTGGGCAATGTCGATACGTCCCGGAATACACCCTCTGCCTGCTTTTCCGCTACTACGCTTGTTGTATTTCTTGCCATTATGTCTTAAATGCTTATAAAGAGAGCCTCCTAGCTGCTTATTATTCCATATGTGTCTATAAATCATTTCATGACTAATAGCTTTTCCTCTATAGAATTTTTTTAGCCTGCCGGAAATTTGAACAGGACTCCATTGAAATTTAAGATATTTTTCAACAATTGCTATTAACCACGGAGTCATCTTAGTCCTTTGACTGCTTGCAACATGACGACGCTCAGAGGCTATTTTATTAGCTTCCCTATAGTCATAATTGTTATCTTTTGAGTTTCTTGCAATTTCTCGATAGATAGAAGAAGGATCTACTTTAAGAGCTTCAGCAATTTTAGAGACAGAATCTCCTCTTTTTTTTAAAGCCTGCAACTGGCATCTTTGTTCATAAGTCAGATGATGGTAGCCTTTTGGCATAATAGCTCCTTTTTTGGCGTTTATCACTAAAATTCACCATAAAAGAAGCAGCCATCTTCTGACTACTTTAAATTTTAATCTATTTGTTGCACTTCACTGTTGAAAGGGCCAAATGAAATAGATGTGATTTACAAGAAAGGTCATGAACTTATTCCCATTGAAATAAAATCTTCTAAAACATTTCATTTAGAGTTCTTAAAAAAACTACAATTTTTTCAAGAAATAACTAAAGGCAGAGCCCCTAAAGGATATTTAATTTATGCCGGTGAAATAGAACAAACTGTTCATAACTGTCATATTTTAAATTACAAAAACGCAATTACTTCTATTTTAAAATAAACTTTTAAAGAAATTGTAAGTACTTAATTGCCAATTAATTATTTTTTTTATGCTCAAAATAGTAACCAAAAT
>CAYNVX010000032.1:2750-13239 GCA_964400755.1 uncultured bacterium
GCTTCTATTTTTGAAATTTGGAACCTTTTGACATTCTCATTATTTCCCAAAAATATAATAAAGCGTCTAGCTGTCCCGGGATTAATTCATAATTTTTTATATTTTCTTTGGTTACCCAAGCATAAGAACTATGCTCATTAGAAATTTTTATATCCGCTTTTGTATCAAGAGCAGAATAAAACATATTAAAAACATAATCAAAGCCGCCGGGCTGTGTTATATAAAGCGGTGCTATATATTTTAAATTTTCTTTTTCTATTTGAATTCCCGTTTCTTCATAAAGCTCTCTTATCATCGTTTTAAAAAGATCTTCATTATTCTCAACTGTACCGCAAGGAATGCCCCAGAGATTATTACTCCATCTGCCTTCAGCTTTTTTTAAAAAAAGCAAATGATTGTTCCATTCGAGATGACAGGCGCATGAAACCAAACCTACATTAAAATTTTGGGGCTTATTTATTAAAACTTGTGTCATTTTGAAATTTACATCCTTTCGACATTAGGCTGTCTATATAATCTAGGGTATATTTACCATTTAAGAAATTTTCATCTTCCAACATATAAAGATGAAAAGGAATGGTGGATTTAACACCCATGATATGAAATTCCTTTAAAGCTCTTTTTGCTATCGCAATGGCTTCAGTTCTATCTTTTCCTTTAACAATAAGCTTAGCTATCATGGAATCATAAAAAGGAGTAATGGTATAACCGTCATAGCAAGCGCTGTCCAGTCTGACATGAGGCCCGCCGGGTGGAATATAATGTTCTAACTTACCGGGAGACGGCATAAAATTATTTGCAGGATCTTCAGCATTTATCCTAAACTCAAAAACATGTCCTTTGAACTCTATATCTTTTTGCTTGAACTCTAACTTTTCTCCCCTAGCGATTCTTATCTGTTCTTTTACTATATCCACTCCTGTGAGTTCTTCCGATACAGTATGTTCAACTTGAATCCTGGTATTCATTTCCATAAAATAGAAGTTATGCTTCTCATCTACTAAAAATTCCACAGTACCTGCTGAATAATACTTTGCTTCTTTTGCGATGTCTATAGCAGCCTGTCCCATCTTTTTTCTTAGAGAATTAGATATATATGGTGATGGTGTCTCTTCGATTAGTTTTTGTCTTCTTCTTTGAATAGAACAGTCTCTTTCTCCTAAATAGACATACCTGCCATGTTTATCAGCTAGGATCTGTACTTCAATATGTCTTGGATTAAGAACCATTTTTTCCAAATATACATCAGAATTGCCGAAGCTGGCTTCAGCCTCTTGTTGCGCCGCAATAAACTGTTTTACAAAATCATGCTCGTTCTCTGCTATCCGAATGCCCTTGCCACCGCCGCCGGCTGTAGCTTTTATAAAAATTGGAAAACCAATTTTCCTGGCAATATTTATACCTTCATTAACATCTTGTACAATACCATCTGAGCCGGGAATTATTGGACATTTTGCCTTTTTGGCTATCTCTTTTGCTTTAGCTTTATCCCCTAAAAGAGAGATGGCTTCTGCAGAAGGTCCTATAAACTCTATTTGACAGCTCTTGCAGATCTCTGCAAATTTGGCATTCTCAGCTAAAAAGCCATAACCGGGATGTATTGCATCTGCATTGGTAATTTCCGCTGCAGAGAGAATATTGGAAACTTTTAAATAAGATTCTTTCGAAGGTGCTTTTCCTATACATACAGCTTCGTCAGCTAATAAAACATGCAAGGATTCGGAATCAGCTTCGGAATAGACAGCAACTGTCTTGATCCCCAGATCATGACAGGCTCTAATAATTCTGACAGCTATCTCTGAGCGGTTGGCTATTAATACTTTCATAAGTTCTTTTCTATACGGATTATTTTTGTTCCAAATTCAACCGGAACTGCATTGTCAATTAAAATCTCCGCAACTCTTCCCTCTTTATTTGCCTTAACTTCATTCATTACTTTCATAGCTTCAATAATGCATATCACTGTATCTTTTGTAACTATATCGCCGACTTTAACAAAATTAGGCTTATCAGGTGCTGCTGCAGAATATAATGTTCCAACCATTGGAGATTTGATATATGAAGAGTCGTCAAAGCTTTCTTGTTTACCGAGAGAGACATTCTCTGATTTAACTGCATAAGAATGATGAGAAATATGAGCAGCAGATTGAGAGGGATAAAGCTCTTTTTCTATTTCTACTTCAAAATTACCGTTTCGCACTCTAATCTTCTTAAGAGAATGCTCTTCTAATAATTTTATTAATTCATTAATTTCTTCCTTATCCATGCTATCTCCTTTTAAACCCTTTGAACATATTCATTTTCTATAGTATCTATTTTTATAATATCTCCAACTTCGACAAACAACGGAACTTCCACTTTTGCTCCTGTCTCTAAAACAGCCTGTTTTGTGCTATTTGAAACTCTAAGCTTATCATCGATATTCTCAGTTTTAACTACCATCAACTCTAAAAATTGAGGAAGTTCTACAGAAAAAATTGAATCGCCATAGAACATAGCTTTCAGACGAACGCCTTCTTTTAAAAATTCTACCTTGTCTTTTAAAATTTCTTGGGAAATTAATACCTGCTCTAAATTGCCGATATCTAAAAAGAAATAACCTTTTCCTTCGGGATATAAATATTCTATTTGATGCTCAATGATAGATACTTCTTTTACAGGCTGCCCAATTTTAAAATTCTTCTCGGTTACTTCCTCCGTTAATAAATCACGAAGTTTTGTCTTGATAAAGGGATTACCTTTAGAAACGGTTACCTTAACACTAGACTCTACTCTATAAATTTTCCCAGAAATATTTATAGTCATGCCTGGTGTTATCTGATTGCTTGTCGTCATATTTTTTCCCAACTTTTTATAATTTTTGGAATCTCATATAAATTATCAATACTATAATCTGTGTATTGATCTTTTATTAAATTAAGCCCGCGTCCCCATTTAACATGTATAGTATTGCAGCCCAGCTCTTTTGCCGGCTTCAAGTCATATGAGATCCTATCGCCGCATGCTACGCACTCTTTTGCTTGATAATTCAAACTATCAAGTATTTCTTTATAATAAGGCTTTTTATCTTCCGATTCTGTTATTACTATTTTACTAAAAAGAGCACTATCTATTCCAGCCTTTTTCAGCTTGTCTATCTGTATACTTTTTTTTCCAATGCTTAAAATTGCTAAAAGATGTTTTTTTTTGAGCTCATCTAAAATATCTTTTGCTCCAGGTAAAGTAAAGATTTTAATATGATCAGGCAATTTTGTATAATATTCTTTAACAGCTATTTCATAAAATTTATTGTCAGCCTGGATTTCAGATAAAAAAACTTTTAATGATTCCTTGGCCTTAATCGATCTTTTATCTATTTCAAGAAGCCTTTTTAATCCTTCTGAAAAGCTAACAGAAAGATCTTCTTCTATCATCTTTCTTAAAGCCTTTTCTAACATAACAGGAACAATTGATGTAGTATCAATTAATGTATCGTCTAAATCAAAGATTATTAACAATTTTCATTATCTCTCTTGCTAATTTATATGAATCATGCCTAATTAAACTTCTTACAATCAGATCTTTTTTATTCGTTTTAGCCAAAGGGCCCAATAAATCAGCTGTTATTACCCTTCTGTCGTCCATATCGTTTTCAACTATGTCACCCTCTTTAGAATATAATTCCAAAAGATCTTTTGGAGGCATTGTTTTATTTACAATAATATGATCAAAAATATCTTTTCCTAAGAATTTTAAAAGCTCTTTTAAATATGTACTAACCTGAAACTTTGTCGTCTGTCCATATCTGTTCATTAAATTCACAACAAATACTTTTCTGGCCTGCGATGCACATAGTGCCTGAGAAACGCCTTCCACTAAAAGATTTGGAATAATCGAAGTATAAAGACCTCCAGGTCCCATAACAATAAGATCAGCATTCATCAGCTCATGAATTACTTGTGAATTAACTTTAGGAAAAGGCTCAAGATAAATAGAGCTATATCCTTTATCAATCTCTTTAGAAAGATAAACTTCTCCCTCTCCTTCTAACATCCTGCGGTCTTTCAGCACCATTTTAAGATGAACCTGGTTCATCGTTACAGGTATTACCTTTCCTTTAATATAAAGGATCTTTCCTGCTTCTTCTACTGCCTTTTCAAAACTGCCTGTAACCTTCTCTAAAGCTGATAACAATAAATTACCAAAGCTATGTCCTTCTAGATTACCATTTTCAAAACGGTAATTCATCAGGCTTCTCATTAATCTACTGGAATTAGAAAGAGCAACTAAACATTGCCTAACATCGCCAGGAGGCAAAACTCCCAGCTCATCACGTAATATACCTGTGCTTCCCCCACTATCAGCCATTGATACAATAGCTGCAAGGTCAACATCGTAATTTTTCAAGCCCTTCAAGACTACAAAATTACCTGTCCCTCCTCCCATTACCACAACTTTTTTCATAAAGAGCTCTTTATTTGGGATATGCCATGCGATAAATCTTCAAATTTAAATAAATAAGAACCTGAAACTAATAGATTAGCTCCTGCCTTAATACACTCTTTTGCCGTTTCATTGTTAATTCCACCATCTACCTGAATATCCAATTCCAATTTTTGATCGTCAACAATCTTTCTAATAAATTTGATTTTTTCCAAAACTTCAGGTTTAAACTCCTGACCTCCAAATCCCGGATTAACAGTCATTAATAGTACTAAATCGCATACATGCAAATATTTTAAAATTAAAGAAGCTGATGTTTCAGGATTAATAGCAATTCCAACTTTCTTATTGCAGGTCTTTATAAAATTAATGGTATCCTCAACATCTTCTGTGGCTTCCATATGAAATGTTATCTGATCTGCCCCAGCGCTAGCAAATTTTTCTATATAGTCAAAGGGATTATACATCATTAAATGAACATCAAGCTTGAGCGAGGTTAATCTTTTAACAGCAGCTACAATATTTGGTCCCATAGATAAATTTGGAACAAAATGTCCATCCATTATATCTATATGGATGGTATCTGCACCTGATTTTTCTATCCTTTTTATTTCTTTGGCTAAATTGGTAAAATCACATGATAATATTGATGGTAAAACTTTTATTTTATCCATAATTTCTTAATTTTTGTTTAAAAAAGGTTAACTGCTGAAAAGTCAAAAGTCAAGAGCTTGTTTTATAGACTCAAAGAAGCTCTTTTGCTTGATTTTATCTTCTGTAAAATATGTATAGCCCAAATAATTAATATCATTCGAAAATAAACTAAATGAAATTAGCTCAGAAGATACTAGGTGAAGATTTTCAATATCTTCAGTTATTTTCTTTTTAAGGTTTTGATCTTGAAGTGGTATTATAACATGCATCACTTTTAGCTCTTGCTTAAAGAGCCAGTCTTGATGCTTTTTAATCCTTGTCTCTTCTCTTTTAATAGCATTTAATAACATCAAAAACAGGTTCTTGAAGATCTCACTTTTAATTACCGTTGTCATTTCTGCAGGTGTAATTGAATAGAATAATTTCTCTAGAAGCAGCTCATTTTGCTTTCCTACCTGCCCTAAAAGAGTTTTTAAAGATTGATAGGCTTCGTTCTGTTTCAAAATCATTCCGCCATTATAGTCTCTTACTTCCCCAAAAATCTCATTTAAGTTAGAAATTATATCCCTTCTAGCTCGGTTCAGATCTACAGAATGATCATCCCTTAAATATTTTGAAATAGGCAGTAAAAACCTAAATACATTAGCCTCTTTTAAATATTTCCTTCTGATTACCCCTACTTTCTTTACTCTGTCGAGTACATATTTAAAATTAGCTTTTGTTGCTAAAAGCTCTCTTACTGAAATGATGTTTGGCTTCAATACTCTCGACAAAATTATATTATATGAAAGATCATTGCTGCTCTGTTTATCAAAATTGATTATTACCTGAGGGAAATCATGAACATATTTTAACTGATGAGAAAGAGTCATTATGTTTCTGACGATCTCCTCTTCATTTCTCGGCATAAAGACAGGATGTAATAAATGCTCTACATTACCTTTAATATATAAAGGAAGCTCATCTTTTAATAATTTAAGCTCCTCATATGAAATTTCCTTTCCATTTTCTTTTTCTATTTCTAAATAACAAGTTTGAATAGCATTTTTATTGATTTTATCAATAAAATAAGAATTTTCAATTTCTTTGATGTTTGGAATATATTTTGATACAGCCTTTATAAGATGCCTTTTTTCAAATAGCTCATGCTCTTTTAAAAAATTCAAACCGACCAAAATACCTAATACAGACTTGGCCTCCTGATTTGGAATCCTTACCCTAGTCTTAAAAAACTTTATTATTACATTACGCTTAGTTGAATCTTGATCCAGATTCTGTTTAATTATCTTTCTGATCAAATATAAAATAGAAATTATCCTGCTGATGTGGTGATAATCCCTAGCACTTTTAAACTCATCACGGGACATTATTAAAAACTGCTGCATTTCAGAAAAAATATTTCTTCCAAAGTCTTTAGGCTTCGTCTGAATTAAAGAACCTATCTTTTCCTGAACCATCGCAGTTTTTCTATCGTCTGAAAGACCTTTAAACTCTCGAATTCTATCCGCATGAAAATCTGAAACAACGCCAAGCCTTATTTCAGTTTCGATGCTCTTTATATTCTTTTTAACAATTTGTGATTCTTCTTTTGTTTCTAACCTTATTACACTTTCAATAACTGTAAATTTTTCTTTAGACAAATTTTCAAAAATAAAATCAGCAGAAAAAAAGAGCTCTATATTTATTTTTTTTTCAGGAATAAGCCACCGGCTGATCATGTCATAAAAAAAATTACTGACATTGCTCCTGTGCTTGCATAAAATAATTATAGATAAATTCGATGGCGAATCATAAATTTCCGACCATTTAATAATAGGAAGGGACTCATTTAGAAAAATCTGAATCCTTTTATTATTGGCCTCATTAAAATCTTGTTCAAAAAATTCTTCAGGAAGTGTTTTTTTTGCTAAGGATTTTATTATTTCGATATGTTGAGAATAACTCTTTTGATCAACAGAAGAAGATATGTCCGGCATTTTGTCGAAAAGATCGAGCTTGACCAACATATTCTTCCTTCTTAATTCATTTTATTAATTCCCCATATAATTCATATACACTTTTTTTAACTTTTTCAAAAGAACCTTTTGATATTATAGTTCCTTTTTTTTCTAAATTTGAATTTTCAAAGTTTAAAAATGATAACAAATGAAGTTTAATATTATTTGCTTTAGCAAGTTTTATGCATCTTGGATGTAGAATGGAGTCTTTATCTTTTACTATATCTAAAATATCATCATAAGTGGCATTTGAAAGTAATTTTGCATTTTCATTTTTTTTAGGATCACTATCATAGATCCCCTCAACATCTTTATAAAACTCAACCTTATCGGCATTTAATCCAACTGCCAAAGCTACAGCGCTGGTATCTGACCCCCCTCGTCCTAAAGTAGTAATTTCTTTATCAAGGCTTACCCCTTGAAAACCTGCTACGATGACTATCCTTTCCTTTTTTAATTCTTCAATTATCCTGCTTGGCCTAACATCAATAATTTTAGCATCAGAATGCTCGTTTGTTGTAATAATCCCCGACTGAGAACCGGTAAAACTTATTGAGCTCTTATCTTTTTTAGCTAAAGCCATACTAAGCAAAGAAATACTAACCCTTTCTCCAACAGAGATTAACATATCGATCTCCCTTTTAGGGGGATCTTCATTTATCTTTTTTGCAAGTTTTATTAAATGATCGGTTGTATCCCCCATAGCACTTACTACCACAACAATTTTTGGATACTCTTCCGATCTTTTTAAAATAATATCTGCAATATTTAAAATTTTTTTCGGAGAAGATACGCTAGCTCCTCCGAATTTCATAACTAGGACATTCATATAAACCGGTAAATAATTAATTATCTCTAAGGTAAGTTTAGTATTAGGAAAAATAATAAGAAACATAAAAAAGATCGATTTTAAAAAGGAACAAATCTTTATCATTTACAAAGATTGTTGAATGATTATAATTTTTCAAAAAATTTAAAAAAGAAAGGAAATCATGGCAGCAAAAACTACTTTTAAAGCCCCTCCCATATTAAGCAACCCTTTAACCTCTTTAGAGCCTGTAAAGTCTACTAAATTATCGAACGCCGTAGGTTTTTTAATTGGAGCGGCTTCAGGTGTTTGTTATTCCTTAACCGGTATAACAGGAGCGATGATTCCTATTTATTATAAGATTCCGTTTGTCTTTACTACAATAATTGGATCCGCAGCCAGCGGGCTCACCGGTTTCGTAATGACCGGAACATTGACATTAGAATCTAGATATGGCTGCTGCAAAAGAAATATTTATAGCGCATTACAGGCAGGAACTTTTATAGGAGCCGCTGCATCTATTATATTGACAATACCTATACTGAACAATCTTGAATATACTAACAATAGTACACCGATAAATCGCTCTGAAAGTTTAATACTGGCCATTTCAACGGCAGTATTTAATATAATTGGCACTTTAGCCGCTCAAAAACAAGTAAAGAATATAATACGGGAAAAAGAAGAAGCTGCAGCAGGCATATCTAAAGTCTGAGAGTTATAATCGATAAATCTTCTTTAGAGGGCGGTTCAATTTTATTTATAGGTTTTGCACAAAACAAACATCTAAAAGTACGTTTCCCATAAAATTGATGGTCCTTTTTCCACCTGGTTAAACAATTTCTATGATAAGTATGAGGAATTATTATTGCTCCTAATCTACCAGTAGCAGTACAGCAAAATGTTTGAACATATTTGGCTTCATCTGTTTGGAAACATATTTCACATATTGGCAAATCAGAGTCCCCTTGACTTTCATAAGGCCTTATTTTTGACGATCCAACAGCTCCTGCATCCTGGATTATTTTTCTCCATATAATTTTCAAACTATTAATCACAAAATTATTCAGTTTTATACATAAATAAATAATTTAAAGATGCCCTAGCTGCAGCAAATATAGCTAAAGCAACAAGTGCAGTTTTTAACTAAATCTTTCTTCTTTGAAAGCTGTAGATATCTTCAATAACCTTTTTTACTTGTGTTTCAGACAAAAATGCTGCTTCCGCACAAGCTCTAACTTTATCTGTATCTCCAAAATTATATGAAAATCTTTCCCATATTTCTTCTCCCATTTCCCATGCTTTGTGAAATTCAGGTTGCAATAAATCCATATCCCAGCGCTCAATTCTTTTTTTGACATCATAAAGTTTAATAGGATCCTTTTGGAAGTGTCTCATTTCATCAATAGCTTTCTCAAGCCCCTTTTTTTTCAGAATCAAGAATTCATTATTTACTTCTTCTAAGTTCTTATTAGGATTTAATAAACTAAGAATTGTTTTTAACTGTTCTTCGCTTTTTTTTATTATTATACCTGTTCGCGGACAAACTTCTATTTTTCCACGAGAAGCCGCTAACAGCAAAGGCGTTATCTCTCTGCAATCTTTTGCAGCAATATCAGCTCCTGCTCGGATCAACATTTGAACACTTTCAGTATCTTTTACTAATGCGGCCCAATGTAAAGGGGTCCGTTGTAAAAAATCATCTCTTGTATTAACAAGAGCACCCGCCCGAATTAATGCTTCAACTAGTCTTGTTGATCCCTGCATATTTAGGGCAACAGTTAATGGACAGGATAATGATGAGTTATACCTATCAGGATGTTTGGCATTTACATCAGCCCCGGCTTCGATTAAGGCTAAAGCCATATCATAGTATCCCTTTCGAATAGCAAGTGTTAATACAGTATCTCCTTTATAGCATTTCCACTTATTGCGATATTCATATGTATAAGTATACGCCTTATCAAAAAATGATCGATTTAATTTAGTATTAATATTAACTCCCGTTTGAATAATCGCCAATGCTCGTGCAGTATCGCCATCAAACACTGTTTCAAATAAATCTTCTTCGGTAGGAACTAGGTCTCTTTTAACTATTTCACATAGGCAAAGCGGACATACAAAAAACTTTTTTTCTGAAAATTGCCTATCCTCTGACCAGGATATTAAACAATCTCTATGATAAGTATGAGGAATTATTATTGCTCCCAATCTACCAGTAGCAGTACAGCAAAGTGTTTGAACATATTTTGCTTCATCTGTTTGGAAACATATTTCGCATATTGGCAAATCAGAGTCCCCTTGACTTTCATAAGGCCTTATTTTTGACGATCCAACAGCACTTCCGGACATCATCACCCTCTTTTTTATTATAAAATAATACTTTATTAACTATGATTAATAACAAATATTATAACAAATTAACTATTAATTAAATAATGTTTTTTATTTTTTAAATGAACCATAAGTTACTTATTTTAAAATACTTAAAATTTTACATAAATTTTTACTAAACTTCGGTTCAAGAAATGATCGCACCTCTTAATTAAAATATTTAACCTAGGTAACAAGAAATCTCCTTCCTTTAGGTGGGAGATGAATTGTACTA
>CAYNVX010000033.1:0-12752 GCA_964400755.1 uncultured bacterium
GTTCATTATTCATGAGGGCAGAAGAGGGTTGATTATGGTTAAGATCTCTCTCTACTATAAGCTCGTTGCTCTCTTCTTGATCTTCCGATGTTTTAGCTAGAGCTTCTTCTTGGGCGGGGATTTCTAACGAAGCTTTTTCTTTTACATCAACCGCTAGATCAGCAGGATAGGCAGTTAATGCAGGTGGATTAATAAGATTGCCCAATTCAGCTAGTTCTATTGTTAAAAGCTCTTCTTTTCGATTTAAATCTTTTGAAAAGCTTTTAAATGAATCAACTTGAGCCTTTTGTATTCTTTTAGATAGGTGGTTGTTCGAGCCTTTTTCATATTCAGATTTTATTTTGTTTAGCTCATCTTTTTTTAATATTATTTTATTTAGTTCATTTTGCATGATTTCGTTGCACTCTTCTAATGAAGATGGCTTTTTTTCAAATCTAATATGATTTTTTTCTATGAACGAGATATATTTTTGAAGGTTTTCTCTTTTTTCATTAATAGGTTTTTGCTCATCTTTAATAGAGGCGATTTCTTTGGGAGTATTATTTATTGCTATAAGATCAGCAGGGGATGCTGATTCTTTTTTTACAGGTTGAAATAAAGCTTTTTTAAATTCTTTATTTTCCTCTCTTTTCTCTTTTGAGCTGATTGCGGCTTTTTTTACTTTTTTTATTAAATGGTCCTGCCCCTGACCGTAGGTATAACTTGTCAAAATCAGACAGGTTATAATAATTAAAATTCTTCCTCTCATAGCTTATCCTGCTAATATACCTTGTTAATTATTGCTATATGAAGATTAATAATTATTATCAAGCCTTATATATTATATATAATATAATAATATAGTGAGTAGTCAGTAAACTAATAATTACTGTGAATAATAGTCTTTATATAAATTTTAGCGCTTCTTTATATGGACTTAACAGAGACGAGAGCTCTTTTTGATAAAAAAAGAGAAATAACTAATCTTTGAGAGATTAGTTATTTCTTGTTAAAGAAATCAAGAATGTTATTCCATTTTTCTTCTACGTAGGATTTAACTTTTTCATAGAAGGTTTCTTCTTGTTTTTTCATCTGTTCGATCTCTGTTTTGGGCTCTTCTTCTGTATCAATGATCTGTGTCGGCATATGTAGGATTTCATACTTTTTGTTTTCAAAGATATATTTATGTCTTGGTACTTTAAATAGGTCTAAGCTTATCCAGTTGTATCTTCGATCAATCAAGTAAAATAGTTCAGCGGTTAATAGGTTTAAATCATGAAGGTGGTGCCCTAAGACATTATTCAGCTGTTCCTTATAATATATTACGAATACTCCCCATGGAGAAGGCCCTAAATCAGGATAATAGACCATCCATTTTTCATTCGGCGTATCTTCCTCTCCAGAGCTTGGGCTAAAAGTCTCTCCATTGATTGTTGAGTTAAAAGAGTTCAAGCTTTGTTCAGAAGTATAGATATAAACCTTTCCTCCAGTTGCTGTAAGTGTAGCTCCCGAGCCTAATAAAAATCTTCCGTTACCAAAAAGTGGATAGGTAGGATTATTGTTGTCGCACACTAAATATATACTTCCGCTGGCATTAGTTACCGAGCTATTAGCATTAATATTTATATCATTACCTGCAATTGCAGTTAATGTCCCTGCTGTATCAACACTTAAGAGGGCTGTTCCAGTATTTGAGGTTAAATTAATATCATTTGAGGCGGTAATATGCAAATTTCCTGTACCCGTTCTAATTTTAGCATCTGAGCCCGCGCCAGCACCCCCAATCAAATTAATATCGCCTAAACTATTTAAGGTAAGAGATCCGCTTGCTGAGCCTGCATATATCTCAGCAATTTCATTAGCTCCACTTCCGCCGGTCATGGTAGATGCTCCGGCTAGATATATTTTTACATCTTTAGGCGCAGAAATAGAACTTTTACCTGTCATGGTGAGAGCGCCATAGCCTGTGCCGCCTTTATTAATTAATACATCATATCCAGCAGTTGAAGTGTCGAGATAAGCCGACACATTACCAGATCCGGATAGGGAAACAGCCCCAACTCTAGAAAAATCAACATTGCCGACATTTGCTTTTATATAGGCTTCTCCAGCAGTTGATGAAGTTAATGTTAAATTGCCAACTATGCTGCCATTTAGTTCTCCCGCAATAGTTGTAATATAACTATGACTAGTTCCCCCCGCGCCTCCATAAATATAAACGTTCCCTGAAGTAGTTGTGTTAACAGTTATTGCTCCTGATGTATTACGTATATAAGAAAGAGCATTGGAGGTAGCTGCATTTCCAATTGTTATGTCTCCGGAAGTAGTAGAAACTGTTAGAGTACCACTAGTTCCAATATTTAAATAAGCGGGAGCTGCAGCAGCTTTTATTGTTATTCCTCCTACGCTAGAAAGGGATAAATTTCCTGTTGCTGCGGTAATTCTTGCGATACCTGCAGCATTACTTCCGCCTATAATAGAAAACAGTCCTGAGCTGTTCGATATTAGAACTTCACCATTGGAAGTGCTTTTGATTTCTGCAAGACGGGTAGCTGCATTGCCTCCGGTCATTGTAGAAGCTCCGGCTAGATATATTTTTACATCTTTAGGCGCAGAAATAGAACTTTTGCCTGTCAAGGTAAGAGCTCCATGTCCAGTTCCGTTACTATTAATTAGTACATCATATTCGGCTGTTGCAGCATTAATATAAGCCTCAATATCTGATGAACCGGTTAGAGTAATATTAGTTACCGGTTCTATGGCAACATTGCCAGTAGTAGCAGTGATATAAGCTGTTCCGGTACTTCCAGCTGCTAAAGCTAAACTACCAGAAGTTGCTGCTATTGTAATATCTCCTGCGAGAGTATAAATAAATGCGTTTCCTAAACTAGCTCCTGATCCTCCAGTTAGATTAATATCACCCGTAACATTTAATGTTATAGTTCCTGCATTGGTATTTGAAATAAAAGCATTGCAGGCGTTATTACCTGTAAGAACAAGATTTCCGCTACTAAGATTAAGAGCAAGATTGTCGGTTTGTCCTAAGTCTCCTCCAGCTATGGATATTTGAGCTTCTGAATCAGTGGCAGAACCACCCAAAAGAGAGACATTACCGCTGGTATTTGTTAATGTTATTGGTCCATTGTCGCTATATATTGCGGCTGCCTGGGTAGCTCCGCTGCCACCCGTTAGTGTTGAATTTCCTGTAAAATATCCAACGATGCTAGTATCACCATACATAGAAGACTTATTTGTCATGGTAATAGCACCATAGGTGCCTGTTTGTGCAGAATTGATAAATAAGTTTCCTACTAGAGCTTCAAACTTGGCTTCATTAGCTCCTGATCCTGTTAAATTCATAGCTCCCACATGAGTAAAGTCAATATCACCAGAATTAACAGTATTTATATATGCGTATCCATTGGCAGTAGAAGTTAAGGTTATGCTTCCTTGTATATTACTGGTAATTGTACCAGCCGTTGCTGTAATATAACTATGGCTTGTCCCGCCCGCTCCACCCAAAATAGAAACATTACCGGAGGTTGTCGTGTTAATAGCAATTGTTCCTAATGTATTAGTAATGTAAGAATTTGCATTGGAGGTAGAAGCATTTCCAATTGTGATGTCTCCGGAAGTAGTAGAAACTGTTAGAGCTCCACTAGTTCCAATATCTAAATAAGCGGGAGCTGCAGCGGCTTTAATTGTTATTCCTCCTGCACTAGAAAGGGATAAATTTCCTGCTGCTGTGGTAATTCTTGCGACACCTGCAGCATTACTTCCTCCAATTACAGAAAACAGTCCTGAACTATTTGATATAAGAACTTCTCCATTTGAGGTGCTTTTGATTTCTGCAAGACGGGTAGCTGCATTGCCTCCGGTCATGGTAGATGCTCCGGCTAGATAAATTTTTACATCTTTCGGTGCTGAAATATAACTTTTACCTGTCATGGTAAGGGCCCCGTAACCCACTTCATTACTGCCAAGCAGAACATCATATCCGGCTGTAGCCGCATTAATATAAGCTGAATTGTCTCCTGATCCTGTTAATGAAACAGCCCCGACCCTTGTAAAGTTAATATTGCCTGCTGTTGAGGTAATATATGCTGTTGCAGCAGCTGAAGCTATTAATGACAAACTGCTAGATATAGATCCGGAGAAGTTCCCTGAAGCAGCATTGATATAAGAATCGCATGAGGCTCCGCTTCCAGCTTCCATATAAAGAGCCCCTCCTACGGTTAAATTTAAATTACCGCCGGACAAGGCATTAATATTAGCATCGGAAGCAGCACCGGTTCCGCCTATTATTGATAGATCATTACAGGAAATTGTATAAGATCCTGTAATATCTGCTGAACCCTGAGTCGCCCCTCCCTGTAATGTTAAATTTCCAGAACACGTTATTGTTTCTGTGTTTCCTATGCCAATAATAGAAGCGTTAGCATCTTCTATTGATGAACTGGTTCCTCCTGTTAAGCTAATAAAACCTGAAGCTGTAATTGTGCAATCACCATCATCTGTTTCAATTAATGCTGCAGCAGGAAAATTATCGACAGTAGAGGTTCCTCCCTGCATTGTAATATTGCCGGACTGACTGGTTCCGGCAGAAACAGTAATATTACCGCTTATTGAAAATATTCCTGCATTGTGATTTGTTATACTTAAATCGCCAATAACAATGTGTCTTCCGGCTGATATTACATAACTTGGCTTGACATGACTGCCCAATCTCTCGCAAACATGATTAAAGGTAATATCATTATCAGCCGTTAAAGTTAAGGTAGAATTGGCATTCCATTGAATAGTATTGGTTATTGTAATATTGCCTGGTTCATTTCCTTGTCCTGAAGGTGAAGTTGTTGTTGTTACTGAAACATCTGTTCCTGCCGCTAAGGTTGTTTGTATTGTAGCTGCACTAATAGTTGCAGGGGAGCCCGTAGGATAATAATTTGGATCTCCGGCCACGTTAGCTGTAGCGGCCGTGATTTCAATGTTATATGCATCATCAGGATCATATAAAACAAGTCCCGAGATGCCGGTTGTAGCGGAACAGTTTAAAAAACCATGAGCATTTAGTTCTTTATGTGAAGATACTTCTATATAGCCGCCATCTCCTTCTAATCGACCGCCCCTTGCAGTTATTGTGCCATAAAAATTATTGACCTCGCTTCCCCATAAGAGAACCTTTCCTCCATTTCCTTTTTCTATACAGTCTGCACTTATTGCAGCATTCGGAGAGGTAAAAATAGCAATGGACATCGGACTTTCATCTGTGCTGCTGATGCCATAGTAAACTTCTCCACCGTGATATCTTCCTGAAACGTCTATATAAGCTTTATCAATAAGACCTACCTCTTTTCCTAAAAGATGAACTTCGCCGCCGGTATCATCGCTATTTTTTGCAGAGATAGATCCGGAAGTTTCGTTCCTGCCATTTTCTGCAACGAGATAGACTCTTCCATTTCTATGTTCAACGCCAAGGGCATCGACTTTTCCAGCATTTTTTATAGCAAAAGTATAAGGGTTGCCATCGGCCTTGATCTCAGCTTGGATGGCTTTAATAATACCGTTATTTTCCACACCTGTATCATCATTTTTTTCAGTGATCTTTGGTTTTATGGAAATTCTTTCTTTTCCAAGAGGTTTTATTATAATTTCCCTTCCTGCGGCCAAACCTGCAACACCATTTTCTGCATTTATTTTTCCATCGTTTTTAACTTGATAGCCGATAAGAAGAACGTCGCCCGTTGCTGCTGATATTTTTCCATAATTGATGATGGCATTATTAGATTCGCCGGAAAAAAAGATGTCTCCATCTTTTAAAAATTCTTCATTCAAAATATCAAAAGTTGATCCGATGAAAGAGCCAACATTGATAGAGCCGTTTTCTCCAACTACAATTCCATTAGGGTTTATAAGAATGAGTTTGCCGTTAGCATTTAATTCTCCCATTAAAGAAGAAGGGTCTATACCAATGACTCGGTTTAATACTGAAGATGTGCAGTCGGGCATAATAAAATTAGTTGTCTCATTAGGATTAATTGAAAAGCTGTCCCAATTAATAATGCTCTTGTCAGATGTTGTAACATTTAAGATATTTCCTTGAGAGGAAAGAGAAGCCTCTCCTGAGATTATATCTGCTCCTGTTGGATTGGACATAACAAAAGTAGAGCTTGTTAATAAAAGTATAAGAAAGTAAATCCTCCTCATCATCAGGCCTTTATATATATAAGTATACCTATAATATGTAATGGATTAATTGGCAAGAGAGTAGCTTAATAATAAAGTATTTCCAAAGCGCCTTGATTTTGTTAGGCTGAGGTTTTCAATTTCTTTAACTCTTTTAGAATGAGTGGTTTCTTCAATAAAAAGAGTTCCTTCTTTTGCCAGGAGATTATGTTCATAAATTTTCGATATTATTAAATTTATATACTCTGGATTTTTTTCGAAAATAATATAAGGCGGGGCTATAAATATTATATCAAAAGGACGCGAAATTCTTTTTAACCCCATAAGTGCATCGGCAAAGATAACCTTTGTACAAGCAGTTAAATTTAAATCTTTTGTGTTTTGTTTGATGGCATTAATTGAGTTCTTGCTCTTATCGATAAAAGTTGCAGAAGAGGCCCCTCTGCTGATTGCTTCGATTCCCATTGCCCCGCTGCCGGCAAAGATATCTAGGAAGTTGGCATCTTCTATGAAAGTTTGGCAGATATTGAAAAAGGCTTCTCTAAATTGAGAAGAGGCTGGGCGGATATCTTTTGGTGATTTTAAGATCTTTCCTTTGAATTTCCCACCTATTATACGTAAGCTCATCGGAAGGCTGCCGGAATATCAAAGGGTTCTAGAATTTTTGTAGCTTCCTGTAAATGAATAGGATTGCCGTCGGCTAAGAATTTTTCATAACAAAGAGAAGAGCGTTTTATAGCAAGTTGTTCTTGTAGTGATCTGGTTTCTTGTTTTGCATTGTCGAAACAGATATCTTTTTTTATGTTGAACCATTTATCGGCTCTTTTTCCCTGTATGAAAATTGTAAAGTCTTCCAGTTTGTTGATGGTCCCTAAAATAACATAGGGCTCATTCAAGTATAAGTTAGGAAGTTGATGGGCTGGAGGGTAGATAACTATATTTGTATTTAAATCATTGCAAACCGCGGTTGAAACAATATTTTTTGCAATGGGAAAGTCCATATTTTTTATTAGCTTTTGAAGTTTTCTTTTTAATCCTCTTGGAGTTGTAGAGGCTACCAATTTACCTTTGTTGCGTGATGAAAAGAAGTCCAAAAGAGATAAATTTTTATCATCACTAAGAGCTATAGAATAAAGGCAAAGGTTGCCTTTATTGTAATAGGACCATTCATTAATAATTTTATAATTTTTTGACTTGTTTATATCTTCCCCATTAGAAAGCAGGACAGCTATATTTATCTCATCATCGGAAGTATTATTATCTAAAATTTTAAAAAAGGGATTTGAAAGATTTGTCGAAGAGAAAAAACTTCCAAGTTTTTGATCTAATAAAAACGATTTAGCTTTTGAAACAGAAAGGTTGTTGGGGTGAAGGTTGGTCGTTGATAATAATTCAAGTTTGTTGTCATATGCTAAAATATTAAAAGTGTCATCTTTGTTAATCAAAGATAAACTTGAAGCAATGGCATGTCTTGAAGAGGTAAGCCTATGGTCTTGTATCGAATTTGATTTATCTAATAAAAAGAAAAAGTTTTGTTTTAGACGTTTGAATGATGTGTTGGGTTTGGGAATAAGGGTAATTGCAAAAATATAGCCGGCATCATCATCTCTAGGAGCAAAGGTTACATCCAAATTAAAATCATCTTTATGAGAAGAGGTCATTAAATCTGTAAGAGAGGGCATTTCTAAAAGAGGGGGAAGAGAAGAGAAGACATTAACTTTTTTGTGATATTTTGCTTCACGAACAATATTTATTAAATTTTCATTTAACATTTCCAGATTTAAGGATTCAGCAAAAATAGAGGCATGGTTTGTTTTATATTCTTTTTCGTTTGTTTTTAAAACTGGCTGAAAAAGATTTGTAGTCTCTTCATTTTGCGGCTTGGCATCATTATTGTTTTTAACAAGAAATTGTTTTGTTTCAACTTTTGATTTTTCTTTAATTTCTGAAATTAAATTTTCTGATTTTTTTTTATTAAGTGCAATGGTTTTGTTTTTTGAAAGATCAATAGTTTTTATTATTTCATTAGGTAGGTTTTTATCATCGATTTGAAAATCAATTTTGATGTTGTTTTGATGGACAACTTCTCTAATTTGGGACAAGGCATATTGAATCTCTGATTCCTCCTCAAGTTGAGGAAATGTTTTTTTAGATTCTGTTAAAACTGTTTTAGGTTTATGAAAAATTAATTTTAAGACTTCTTGAGTATTTTTTTTAGAAAGATTGGTGAGATTAGTATGATTTGTAAATAATAAATGACGATTTGAAAAAGACGATTTTATTGAATTATTGTGCAAAGAAATAATTGCAACAATATGCAACGCTATAGAAAAAATAAGGCAACTAACAAGTAGTTTTTTTTCTTTTTTCTTAATTGTCAAACTACATTTCCTCGATCAATTTAAAATTCTTTTTTATGCGGTTGTTTTGGTATTCGGTTACTATCATATCATCTTCTATTAACTTTAAAAGAGCGGTATTTGCTAACTTAAACCTTTGCTGTGCAATCATTAATTCTGCTTCGATTAAGGTCATATAAGAGGAAAAGATTTTATCTTTTTGAGGCAAAAGACTTCGCATGTTTTGATACTCTTGTGAGAGAACATCGTCAATGGAATAAAAGCTCTCTTTTAATCTCTTAAGCAATAAAACCCTCTTTTCAGATTTGGTATCACTATTTTCCATATAGCAGAGCAGGTCAACATAATCAAGAGCTGCTTCTAAATGAACAGGTTCATTTTGTAAATTTTTTTGCATGCTTATTGTTTTTAAGCAACTTAGGATTTCTTCGATTTCAGGATTTTCTAGAGAAATTTTTTCTTTTGGAAGTGAATTAAGTTTTGTTCTTACAAAATTTAGTTTGGATTTAAAGGCAAAATAATTGCTCTCATTTAATATTTTTGAAAACTCTTCAAATATAATTAAGGCCTTATCATTTTTATCGGATTGAATATAGGTATTTGTCACTTCATAAATAGCTTCTGCTCTCTTTGTAAAAGCACCTTCAGGCTTTAGACGGTATTGAGAGATTAGGTTCTCTAAGAGAGTGCAGTGCCCTTCTAAATCGCCTTGTAATTTATGAAGGAAGGCCTCTTTGATTATGTAGGGCTCTTTTGCAAGATAATCGTCTTGAAAATTTGCATTTAATGTTTCAAGAATTTTAAGCACTTTATTTGAAGTAAGGGTAAGATCATTGAATTCATTAATATTTTTTTGCCAATTTTCTTCGACAAAATTTTTAACTGTTAAAAAATAATAATCGCTAAGCCAATTCAAATTTTCATTGGAGATCTTTAAGTTAGAAATTGTAAAGGCCTTATATAAGTAATTAGCTGCCAGGTTTATTATTTCTTCCGGATTTTTACTTTCTCTAGCCAGACTAATCTTTGCATTAAAGAGATTTATGTAAATTGATTGATCAAGTTGTAAATCTTCATTAAGAGCTAAAGCTTTTTCAATATGTTCGCAAAATAGGGGACTATTGTTTAAATTTTTATAACAGAAGGCTGCCATTAAGTGTAATTCAGAGAAATCTTTATAATCTAAAACAGTATCGTTGCTGATTGAAATTGTTTCTTCATTGATTGCAGCTAATAATTTTTCAACTTCCTGCAGGGAAATCTCATAATTTTTTAACTGAAAATTGGTTTTAGCTTTTAAAAGTCTATATTCCATCTGTTCTTTTAAAGAAAAAAGATTTTCATGGCTCAAAGCAGTATCTATATCTTCAATGAGTCCTTTTTTATTAAAATCTTCTTCTTCTTTATTTTGTGATTTGATAATAGCTTTTAACGAAGAATTGATCAAATAATGCCAGCAGGGTGCTTTAAGAGGATGCTCTGGATAACTTTCTATGAACTGGAAAAATTTAGCTCTTGCCGGATTGATTTGATCGGTTTGATATAAAAGATGAGCATACTCAAATAAAAACGCAGCCTGATTTTCTAATTTGTCTAAATGTGTTTCTAAGTTTGAAAAATCAATTTTTGCTTCTTCTAGGAAATTATTACTTTTATTTAAAAGTGCTCTTGCAAAAAGTGCTTTTATATTTTCTGGATCTTCAGAAAAGTAATGTGAAAATTTTTCAAAGTAAGAATTGTAGGATTCAATATCATTTTGATGATATGAGCATTGCATAAGCATTAAGAGAGCATTTTTAAAATGAAAAGAGGTTTTATCATCAAGATTTAATGTTTCTTTTAGCGAAAGATGTGCTTCTTTATAATTTTTTTGCTGAAAATAAATTTTTCCAATAAAAAAATGGGCTAAATATATTTTGTCTTTTGAAACAAGCTTTAACAGCTCATTTTTTTCATTAAGGAGCTCTTCATATTTGTTAAGCTCATATAGCAGCATTAGTTTATTAAATGCAGCTTCGGAATATTTTGATTTTTTTAATTTGATTATTTCAGAAAAGGTTTTTATAGCTTGTTCTTTGTCTATTTCTGCTTGGAGTATTGCTGCTTGAAATAAAAATTCTTCTCTTTTGCCCGGCTCTTTTTGGGCTAGTTCAAAATAATTTGCAACAGCTCCTTCATAATCTTCTAAAATATAATCAAGCTGTGAAAGAGAGAGCCTTGCCTCTTTTTCAAATTCTCCATCTAAAAGTAGTGCATATTGTTCTTTTGCTAAAGAGGCATATTCTTTTTTCTTTTCTTCATTTGATAAGGCCTGGTTATATAGCGCTTCAGCTAAAAGGAAGGTTATTTTAACTTTTAAATCAGGTGAAAGATCTTTTTTATCTAAGAATTGGCGGCATTCTATTTCTAATTGCTCATATTTATTTAAATTGTAGAGGCCTTGTAAAAGATTAGGACAGATTTTCTCTTTTGTATCGGAGGAGTTTATCTGATCATAATATGTTTGAGCTTTTTCATAATCTTTTTCTTCAAATGAGATATTTCCTAAAATTGCATAAAGGTATTCGGATAGGTGGGTATTAGGAAAATCTACTAAATATTTTTCTATTTGTGTTTTAGCAAAACCATATTCTCCATCTTCCCAAAATTCAGCGATACGTCTTAAAAAAAGAGATTCGTCCTGGCTTTGAGCCTTTTCGAAATAACTTTCTTGGGAAAATAGATTGCAGCTTATACAAACAGAACTAATCAAAAGTAATAGATTAATTTTTTTAGAAAAAGATAGCCTTAGCATAATTAGTCTCACATCATCTTTAAACTAATTATACTCACGATATATAAAATAAGCAAAGGGTTGTCGCGCTTTTATATAAATTAAAATAAATTATATAGTCTCTTCGAAAATTTCCTGAGATTTTGATACACCGTAATGGCTTAAGAGGTCATCCGCTTTTTTAAATTGAGCCTCTTTTAATTTCTCATAAACTCTTAAAGCTTTCGATGGAGCTCCCATCTCAAAATATATAACTCCCAACCGATACAAGATGTTATAATCGTTTGGACAAAGCTTTAAGATTATTTCATGCTCATTAGCTTCTTCTTCCAGCATATATAATATTCTGTAGCTATTTGCCAGCTGGGCATGTACCCATGGATCATTGGGAGCATAATCATTTAAGATCTTAAATTCTTCAATAGTGTTTTTCACAGCTGCATCAAACTTTTGTTTTAGTAATATTTTTAAGTTTTTAGAAGCAAATGAAGCATTAAGAGCGTCCATATATAATTTTGAGAGGGTAGAGTAGGCATTGGCTATTGAGGCATGCATCTCTAAATCTGTTGGGGTGCATTTTATTTGTTTAATATGTTCTTGAATAGCTGCCAACAAAAGCTGTTCTTGAAACTTAAAGACATCTTCTTTGTGTAAAACTATTCCAATTCTTTGTAATAAAAATGAGGTAAAGTTTAACCATTTTGGAGGTTGGTAGAATTTATTTTCCATATTATGAAGATGCTGGGCAAGTCTAATAGCTGCATGTGCTAATGTCAGGTGGTGCTCAGCAGAGCCCATAGGAACGGAAATAGCTCTTCTTGATGTTTCAATAAAATGATCTTTAATATTTGTTAACTGTTCTGATTTTTTTGCCTGAAAGTAAAAAAGTAAAACAAAATAGGTAAAACAAGATAAAAATATTCCACCTAAAATTAATGCTAGAATTGAAGATTTTGATAAATATGCAAAGAAAAATGCAAAACAAAGAAGCTCAACAAAAAATAAAAGAAAAAAGCCTATGTTGAAAAAGGAATATGAATAGGCAGCACTTTTAAATAACTTGATTGTGCTTTGATAATTTTTATGGGCCTGCTTTTGAAAAAAAATTTGGTCAAAACGATAACTCTGTTCAGATTGATTAGACATTCCATCCATAATTTTTTTTCCTTTTTTGACCTTTAACCTCGGTAACAAGAAATCTCCTTCCTTTAGATGGGAGATGAATTGTACATGGCTAAATAATAAACATACTTTTATATTGTTTATCAATAAAATAAAAGTATATGAAAACCAAGTATGCCTAAAATTTATAAACAACCGTAGGGACTACGGGAGTAGCCTATTGATACTGTCGTTATTAGACGACTTGAGTAGGAAGCCATTTACTTTAGGTAATGGTAGTTGTGCGCCTGCGAACATATAACAACAGTGGGGTGAAAGTCCTCATCAATGGA
>CAYNVX010000034.1:0-12630 GCA_964400755.1 uncultured bacterium
TATATTAAAAATCTTAAAGAAAATATCCATAAGCTTCAAAGTTCCACATATTTTTGGGTTTTTTAAGAATGGCCACAACTTTAAAAGGGATGGGGGTGCTCTGAGAGACCGATATCATTACATTGTCATATAGCTTAACACCCAAAGCCTTGCTCATATCCTCTCCAATAGCCAGTCTGTTGCTGCCGATGGCAATATCTTCAAATTTGCCGTTAAGGATATTTTCTTTAAGATTTTTAATATAATTCTCTTGATCAGGATAGCATCCAATTAAACGGAAGGAAAATTCTTTTCCTCCATATTTAAAAGATGCTTGAGTTGAAAATCTAGGTGAAAAGGCATATATTCTTGGGTCATTTTTTAGGATTGTATACCATTTTTTTGGATTTTCTATGGATGCTTTATTTTTTTCATGAGAAGGCGGGGTGATCCAGCTGATGGGCCTATTATCCGAATAAAAAAATCGGTCCAGGTCGTGTTCTTCTATCAAATGATTTTTTCCTTTTATATAGATATGTGCATTGTTATGGACAAATTCTTGTTCAAAACATTCTGTCCATCCTAATAGCAAACCGGAAAGCATAACGAAAGCACATGTACCAAAAAAAATGCCAAGCAAAATTAATAAGGTCTGTTTTTTTTTGGCAAGCATGTATCTTAAGGCTAAAGAAATCATTTTATATTTTGCGGTGTATGTAAAAACAGCATATCGCCCTCTTTAAGAGTTGATGATGTAACTTCGGCCATTGTGCCGTCAGTAAGTCCAATTTGAACAGCAACAGGTTCGGGAGGGCTATTTTCCCGTTTTACCGAAACTTTGTCTTTATCGATTGCTGCTAAGGGAATCAAAAGAACATCTGAATGCTCTGTTATTTCGATTGCAGCATCGCCGGTCATCCCTGGAAGTACTATTAATGGAAGATTGGGAGCTTCTATCCTTACATGAAATTTATTGTCATAAGGATAAATAGCAGAGATCTTTCCTTCAAAGATCTGATCTCTTAGTGTTTCAAAGCTTAGCTTAACCGTTTTTCCGGTACTTATTTTAAGAATGCTTTTCTGATCAAGAATAACCTTTATATACCTGTCTGACAGATCTGAGATCATCATAATAACGGATGAGGAAAAAACCATTTCTCCTTCATAGCAGGAAATAGAAATAATAGTTCCTGAGAACGGTGCAGTAAAAATTGTTTCCAATTCTGCAAGTTTATCGCCTTTTTCAACAAAATCTCCCTCTTTAACAAATATTTTTTTTACTTTTCCTGAAACGCCGGTTTTAAGCTCATAACTTTTATTTGAAAGTACAGTGCCGATTCCATATACACATTCCATAATAGAACCTTTGCCGATAGCATGTGTCGGCATGTCATTTTGCTTTTTTTTATTAAAAAAAGTAATGGTGATGGCAGATAGAATACAGAGTGATAAAAATATGAATAAGGTTTTATGTCGTTTAATCCAGGACATATTTTCCTCAATTTAAAGTTTAAAAAGAAATTTTCCGATTAAATAATAGCCTTTTTTTAATGTATTGCCAAGAATAATAGTCTTCTTTTTTGAATTTTTTAGATTAAAGAAAAAACTGAATAATAAATTAAAATAAAAAATTATATATGAAAAATTTTAACAGACTAAATTTCAATAATTTCCTATTCTGTTTAATAAAATTAATCTATGAGGTTTTAGATGAAGGATATTAAACGAATAGCAGTTACCGGCGGATGTGGTCAAATTGCCTATAGTTTACTATTTAGAATAGCAAGCGGAGAGATGTTAGGTAAAGATCAGCCGATAGCTCTGCATATTTTAGACTTAGAACAGTTCCAAGATACAATGGATGGGCTGGTTTTAGAATTGGAAGATTGCTGTTATCCTCTTTTAAAAGAGATTAAAACAGGGTCGGATCCTAAAGAGATATTCAAAGATGTAGACATCGCTCTTTTAGTCGGATCGAAGCCTAGAGGTCCCGGCATGGAGAGAAAAGATCTTTTAAATGATAATGGGAAGATCTTTGAGATGCATGGAAAAGCTTTGAATGAAGCTGCATCGAAGGAGGTAAAAGTATTTGTTGTGGGCAATCCCTGCAATACAAACTGTTTAATTGTCATGAACAGCGCTCCGAATATTTCGAGAGGAAACTTTTTTGCAATGACAAGACTAGATCAGAACAGGGCAAAATATCAATTAGCAAATAAAGCTAATGTTCCATCTGAAAATGTAAAAAAAGTTATTATTTGGGGAAATCATTCAACAACTCAGGTTCCTGATTTTTACAATGCTGAAATAGATAATAAAAAAGCTTTAGAAGTTATTAATGATGAAGCTTGGCTAAAAAATGACTTTTTAGAAAAAGTGCAGAAAAGAGGATCTGAGGTTA
The DNA here is from genome assembly GCA_964400755.1 of uncultured bacterium. Classification (GTDB taxonomy): domain Bacteria; phylum Chlamydiota; class Chlamydiia; order Chlamydiales; family SM23-39; genus CAYNVX01. The sequence goes on from CAYNVX010000034.1 coordinate 2,381, forward strand.
TTAAAAAAAGAGGGAAATCTTCTGCAGCATCTGCGGCCAATGCAATCATTGATTCTATTAAAGCTTTATATAGACCGACTCCAAAAGGAGATTTTTTCTCATTGGCAGTTTGCTCGGACAATAATAGTTACGGCATTGAAGAGGATTTGATCTTTTCATTTCCCTGTATATCTAAAGGCGATGGAAATTATGAAATCGTAAAAGATCTAGAGTTAAATGACTTTTTATTAGAGAAGATTAAATTTTCCCAAAAAGAACTAATAGAGGAAAAGAATTTAATTTCACATCTTTTATCTAAAGAGGTAAATTATATTTAATTATATAAAATTTATAATCCTCAATATTTCAGAGGTTTTTTATGACGTTGAATGATTTGGAAAAGTGTTTTAACAGAGCAATACTTCTCTGTTTTTCCAAAAAGAAGTTTTTCTTTGTATTTCCAATTCTTGTTTTATGCGGGATATTGATCGTATTTTGCAGGGCACTTTCCTATAATGCTACTGGCTGGATGGTAATGAGCCTGGTATTTTTACCTATATTTTTAACTTCGGGGATATTGCTCTCATTGGGAGTGTTGTTGATAAGAATATATTATCATGAAGTTAAAAATTTAAAAGTAAGTTATAATAAAATTATCAAGGATTCGTGGAACTTAATCATTGGAACTACCTATCTTTCTCTTCCTCCGATTTTGATATATTTGCTTTTGTGGATTATTTTTGGGATATTCGTTGTTCTAAAAGAGATACCCAATGTGGGTAATTTTATTGGTGTGATATTAGCTTTTGCACCTTTCTTGATCATTTTTGTCTCAATTTTACTATCAATATTTAACTTAGGCCTATTATTTTATGTTTCACCTGCTATTGCTTTAAAAGCATCGGGTAATTTACGTATAGCAAAAGATATTTTTTATAAAATATCGAACAATCTTTTCTCGAGTCTGGTCTTTTTCTTTTTTGCTATTTTCCCAATTGCGCTTGTAGTTGGACTTTTATCTTTATCTGCGATATTAACAAGATTAAGCTATTTAGTTGCCGAGCAGACCGTTTCTGTAGCAATACAATGGTTTTTTATTATGCTTCCTTTCTGTGCATTTTTGACACCTGCTGTCACTTTCTTTTTCAATTTTGCTGCAGAAAGTTACAATTTATTGGATAAAAAAGAGAGAGGGTAATGTCTAAGCTTTTATTTTTAGGGACGGGCTCATCGACAGGAGTGCCTGTAATAGGCTGCAGATGCAGTGTCTGCAGATCGCAAAATAAAAAAAATGTACGTTTAAGACCATCGGCGCTTTTAACAATAAACAATAAAAAGCTGCTTATAGATGTAGGACCTGATTTTCGTTTTCAGGCATTGAAGCACAACATTACAGAGTTAGATGCTCTTTTAATATCTCATGTCCATTTTGATCATGTGGCTGGTTTAGATGATTTGCGCATATATAATTTGATACAGAACAGGCCAATGTCATGTTTACTCTCTGAAGAGAGCTTGGAAGAGTTAAAACATCGTTTTTATTATATCTTTAGACCAATTGGCGAAGTGCCATCATTAAGTGTTCATTTTAACTTTCATATCTGTGGTGGACATAAGGGAGCTGTTGAATTTGAAAAAATAAAAATAGACTATGTTTCCTATTTTCAGGGTAATATGAAGGTAACGGGATTTAGGATTGGAAATTTAGCTTATATTACAGATATCAGTGAATATGACAGTAAGATCTTTGAATCGCTTAAAGATCTTGATGTTTTGGTATTAAGCTGTCTACGAGATGAGGTCTCTCCTGTCCATTTTAATATAGAAAAAGCGATGAACTTTGCTAAAAAATGCGGAGCTAAAAAGAGTTATTTTACCCATATAGCCCATGAGTTGGACCATGAGTGGGCAAACAAGCTTCTTCCAGATAATATGCAGCTAGCATATGATGGTCTCGAATTAGAATTTTAAAGGCTTTTATGGACCAAAATATAGATCTTTCTGAGGGAAGGCTCGTAGAGCTGGGCTCTACAAAAAGAGCCATTTTGATAGGGGTATATTTTTCTCAAAAAGAAAAAGATATCTGCTTGGAGCATTTAGAAGAGCTTGAAAATCTTGGCGACACCTATGGATTAACAACTATTCACAAAATAGCCGTCCCATTAAAAAAGTATGATTCATCAACTTTTATCGGCAGTGGGAAGGTAGTGGAAATAGCTCAATTGGCTTTAGATGAGGATATTGACGTTATTGTGTTTGATGATGAGATTTCACCCCATCAGCAGCGAAATTTGGAAAATGAGATAAAAAAAATCGTTATAGATCGGGCAGAGCTGATAATTGGTGTATTTGCCCAAAGGGCGAAAACTAAAGAAGCAAAACTTCAGGTTGATCTGGCAAGATTAAAATATCAGATGCCAAGGTTAAAAAGGTTATGGACTCACCTTGAAAGACAGCGCGGCGGCGGTGGCGGCAGTGGTGGCAGCGGCTATATGAAGGGGATGGGCGAAAGTCAGATAGAGGTCGATAAAAGACTTATTAAAAGCAGGATTGCCGTTTTACAGAAGAGTTTGGAAGAGGTAAAAAAACAAAGGGAAGTTCAGAGAAAAGCTAGAAAAAAAAGCAATATTCCCTCATTTGCCATTGTTGGATATACCAATGCCGGCAAATCAACTTTGATGAATGCCCTGACTGAAGCGGGAGTTTTTGTTGAAGACAAACTCTTTGCAACTCTTGATACTACTACCAGAAAATATACCCTTCCTAACCGTCAGGAGATCGTTATTATTGATACGGTGGGATTTATCAGAAAACTTCCCCATACATTAATCGCAGCTTTCAAAAGTACCCTAGAAGAAGCAGTTGATGCAGATATTTTGCTCCATTTAATAGATGTAAGCAATCCACATGCTGTAGAACAGGCTAAAGCTACAATAGAGGTTTTAAAAGAGTTGGAAGCTGAAGAAAGGCCAATGATTAACTGTCTTAATAAAGTGGATCAATGCCAAAATGAAACCCTTATTGAATTTTTTAGGATAGAGTATCCAAAAACAGTTAAGATATCGGCTTTAAAAAGAACGGGATTTGAAGAGCTTCTAGAAAAGATGACTCATGAGCTCTCTTCTTTAAGGCGTCATGTTAAGTTGAAGATCCCTCAAAGCTATTATGCTCTAGTCTCTCAAATCATAAAAGAGGGAAGGGTAATCTCCTGTGACTATCAGGAAAATGATATTTTGCTGGAAGTCGAGATACCTAAAGCTTTAGAGAAGAAAATAGCTATGTTTGAGATTAATTAAAAAAAATATTAACTATATTTAATAAAAAGAAGGCTCAATAGAGCCTTCTTTTTTATAATTAATTTTATAAGAATTTCAATTTTTAAAGGTTAGGGAAGCTGATCCTCAATATTTCTATTACGCCTTTTGTGAACATTTCAACACCGATTAAGCAGATAAGCATACCGCCAAGTTTTTCGATGGCAAAAAGACCTTTTTCTCCAAGTATTTTTTTAATAAAGGATCCAAGTAGAATTAAAACTATGGAAGGGATCCAAGCTATAATTAGAGCAGAAGATGTCTTTAGGATTCCGAATTGATTAGAATAGATCATCATGGCAGCAATAGAGCCGGGACCTGCTAGTCCGGGTATAGCAAGAGGAATAATAAAAGGTTCTTTGCCTGGGATATCTTCTTTTTTAGTCGCTTCATGTTTTGGAAAGATCATATTTAGAGCAATTAATACTAAAAGAAGGCCTCCGCCGACTCCGATGGAATGGGGAGATATGGAAACAGCGTTTAATATTTTTCCGCCCCACATGATAAAGGCAAGTAAAACAACTAAGGCTATTACGAGTTCTCTAACAATTATTTTAATTTGTTTTTTTTGATCATATCTAATTAATACCGAGACAAATACAGGTAGCATGCCTATTGCGTTGAAAACGAAAAAAATAGTTACAGCTGTATCCCAGATAGTCTTGTTTGTTGGAGCCATTACAAATACCTTTATTAGTATGTTTATAGATATATTAGAGTCTTATTATTTTTTTTTCCATGTTCTTTTTTAATTAAATCTTCATATTGTGTTATAAATGTATTTTAATAATTGGGATTTTAAATATTATTTTTGGGGTAAATGAAGAAGAAATTTAATATTATCACACTTGGCTGCAGAACTAACCAATATGAGTCTCAGGCTTATCGGGACCAGCTTAAGATGTTGGGGATGGAGATAGCTGATGATAATGAAACGGAAGTTTTTATTATAAACACCTGTTCTGTAACTCAAAAAGCTGAAGAGGCTTCAATTGATAAAATTAAAAATTTAATTAAGAATTATCCCAATTCACAGATTTTTATTACCGGGTGTCTATCAAAAGAGATTATAGAAAAATTAAAAAGTCCTGAAAATAGCAATGTTAGAATAATTTCAAATCTTGAAAAAGAAAATTTAGTTTCGGAGATATTTCCAAATAGGATAGCCCCAAAGTTTCATATTAAAAATTTTGATGAGCATACCAGAGCTTTTGTAAAGGTACAGGATGGGTGCAACTCATTTTGCACATATTGTATTATTCCTTTAACGAGGGGAAGATCAAGATCTAGGGATTTGGAATCGATAATCAAAGAAATAGAAGATCTAATTGAAAATGGCTATAAGGATATTATTTTAACAGGGATAAATATCGGCGATTATAAGCATGGCGATATTAACTTAGCTAAGGTTATAGCAGAAATTGACAAGTTGGAAGGCCTTGAAAGGCTTCGTATTTCTTCGATTGATCCTAATCATTTGGATGAAGAATTATGTAATGTGATAATTAATGGTAAGAATACAACATTTCACATGCATATATCGCTGCAGTCGGGGTCGAACAGGATATTGAAGAGGATGAACAGGAAATATGAAAGGGAAGATTTTTTTGATACTGTGAACAAATTAAAAAGTAAAAATTTTGATTTTACTTTTTCGACCGATATTATTGTAGGCTTTCCTGGAGAGACAGAAGAAGATTTTGAAGATACATTAGAGATAGTAAAAAAAATAAAATTTGTGAAAGCCCATATTTTTCCATTTAGTAAAAGAGAGAATACACCGGCCTATAATTATTCAGATCAGGTTCCTATTGAGGTTGTGAAAAGAAGGATGAAGATTCTGCAGGAAGAAACAATAAAATCAGCAAGGGAATTAAGAGAAGAGTTTGTTGGAAGAAAAATGTGGGTCCTTTTAGAAAACCCTAAAAAAGAAAGACCTAAATATATATCAGGGCATACGAATAATTTTTTGCAGGTCTATATTCCCTATGAAGAAAGGTTAAATTCTAATTCTTTTGTTAGGGTTAATTTATTAGAAAATTGCGATAATGGACTAATCGGAGAAATATGCTAATAAAAATTGCACAAAAACTGGATCTTTTTTCACATACGATAGGATTTTCTTATTTGGTTTTTCATACTGAATATGTAGTAACGATCTATCCTCATTTATTGGTTTTTAAAAGTTTGGTTTCGAACAAGAAGTTTGAAGTAAATTTGGATATAGATGGAACGGTTGAAAAGTTTACTGTTTTTCATAACTTACATAAAGGCTACATAGAAGTAAGGGGAGTTTCATCAAAAGGCTTTTTTGCATATCAGATCATTGAAGAAAATAAAAAAATCAAAATCAAATTTGTTAGAGGAAAAAAGAAAAAGGACATTCTCCTGCCGATAAAAAAGATTTTTTCAAAAGAACCAATAGAAGAGCTTTCTTTTGGTATGCACAAGAAATTAGATCTTGAGATGATCAACAGAAGGGAAGATTTAAAAGAGATATTTCCTATACTTTTTAAATTAAGCCAATATATCGATCATGCAGAAAAAATAGAAATTGGAACGGCATCTCTATTAAAAGACCTTGAAAAATCGATAAAAAAACATAAGGTTGTAGAACTGGAAAAGCAGTTCGAAATATTTTATAAAGCATCTTTTTCGAAATATTTTGTTCCTCGTTTGAGTGATGAGCATCAGGGCATTATTAAAGATCGGAAAATAGAGAAGAAAAACAGTTTATATATTTTATATCAAATCGGCAGACTGATCAGATCTATGTTTGTTTTAGAAGATAAAAAAAGCATATTTATTCTGCCAACTCTTTTACCATCTTTTCATTGCGGCAGGATGATAAATATAGAGACTTCTTATGGGAAGATTGATCTTGAATGGTCAAAAAAACTAATTAGAAGAATGAAAATAGATGTTAAAAAAGATGCTACAATTAAGCTTAATCTTCAGTCAAAAATAAAATCATTTAGGGTAAAAACCTTACATATAGATATGGGGAAGATTTATAAAAGTGATGATTTTATTTCTATGAAAGAGGGTCTAACATATTTCTTTGATAACTTCAAAAAATAGAAAGATTTTTTATTGATTTTTTTACCTATAAGAATAGATTATCAAAATAGGCGGAAATTAATAAAAAAATGAAAGAAGAACTTAAGCCAATTATATCTTTTAAAAAGATCATAAAATTCCAAGAGGGAATTTTAGATGATCTTTATAATGTTTTTGGCGCCCATAAGATTAAACACGATAAAAAAGATGGTATAAGATTTACTGTTTGGGCTCCCAATGCGAAAAGTGTCTATTTAACAGGTAGTTTTAATAATTGGGATGGCACATCTCATCCATTGAACAATGTCTATGATTCTGGGATTTGGGAGATTTTTGTAGAAGGCTTAGGGTTTAATGCGCTTTACAAATATGAAATAGTATCAAAAGAAGATGAAGTATTAATAAAAACGGATCCTCATTCTTTTTTAACTGAGCTGAGGCCGCATAATTCTTCTATAATTTTTGACATAAATTCTTTTAAATGGACAGACAGGGCCTGGATAAAAAAGAGAGAAGGCCTTTCATTAAAGAGGCCTATAAACATCTATGAAGTACATTTGGCTTCTTGGAAGAAAAAAAATAAGAAAAGGTTTTCGAATTATAGAGAATTAGCCCATGATCTCAGCAAATATTGCAAAGAGATGGGATATACCCATATTGAACTAATGCCGATCACAGAACATCCTTTGGATGATTCCTGGGGCTATCAGGTAACAGGATTCTATGCCATTACCAGCAGGTATGGTACGCCTAAAGACTTTCAATATTTTGTCAATTATATGCATGCAAATGGAATTGGTGTTATTTTGGATTGGGTGCCTGCCCATTTTCCTATTGATAGTTTTTCTCTAAACAAGTTTGACGGGACTTATTTATATGAAGATGTAGATTTGGGACTTCATCCTCATTGGAGCACTTCTTTTTTTGATTATTCGCAAAAGTCTATCAAGAATTTTTTAATGTCTAGCGCCTTATATTATTTTGACAAGATGCATATAGATGGGATTAGGGTAGATGCTGTTACATCTATGCTCTATTTAGATTATGGGAAGAAAAAAGGAGAATGGAAACCAAATAAATATGGCGGTCGGGAAAATCTGGGGGCTATAGAGTTTATAAAAGATTTGAATGCAAGAGTGCATAAATTATTTCCGGGAGCTTTGATGATAGCAGAAGAGGCTACGACATTTAAGGGAGTTACAGACGGAAAAGTTTTAGGCTTTGATTTGAAATGGAATATGGGGTGGATGAACGATACTTTCAAATATTTTAAAACAAAACCAAAAGAAAGATCAAAAAAACAGAATGATTTAACATTCAGTCTTACATATAGCTTTTCTGAAAAATATATATTGGCCCTTTCCCATGACGAGGTAGTTCATCAAAAAGGAAGCTTGTTGAACAAGATCCCAACAGCTAAAGATGAAAAATATGCCAATCTTAGAGCTTTATATAGTTATTTGATTTGTCATCCTGGAAAAAAGCTTACTTTTATGGGGACAGAGATCGCTAGTATTAAAGAATGGGACTTTGAGGGGGAGCTTTCATGGGAGTTATTAAAAGATCAAAAGCACAATTCTTTTCATCAATTTGTTAAGGATTTGAATCAATTATATCTAAAAAAAGAAGAGCTTTGGTCAGATGATTTTACCTTTGAGGGATATGAGTGGATTGATTTTTCTGATAAGAAGAACTCTATGATCAGCTATATAAGAAAAAGTTTAAAAAAAGAACTTTTATGTCTTCATAATTTTTCTAAAAATTTTTTAAAAAGCTACTTTTTAAAACTAAAAAACATTTCGAAAATTTTTGAATTATTTAATTCAGATGAGAAAAAATATGGCGGAAGTGGTAAAATAAACAGAGAAATAGCTTTTGATATGGAAGGCTTATATTTTGATATAGCACCATTTACTACTATTATTTTTGAGGTTGATCGTGATAAATAGAAAGATTGAAAACCAGCAGGATTATATCAAGCTTGTAGAAGAGCTTTTAGAACATGATCGTCATTATTATGAAGAATGCAAGCCGCTGATATCTGATTTTGAATATGATCTTTTAGTAAAAGAGCTGGAGCACTACGAAAGAGCCCACCCTGATCTTATTTTGGAAAATTCACCTACCAGAAGAATAGGAGAGGCAATAACAGAAGGATTTAAAACAGGAGAACATCTTTCTCCAATGCTTTCTTTGGCGAACACTTATTCTAAAAAAGAGATAGAAGACTTTGTTAAAAGGGTTCATAAACTTTTAGAAAGAGAAGATATTGATTTTTGCCTTGAGCTTAAAATGGATGGAACGGCAATTTCTCTTCGTTATGAAAAAGGCCAATTTGTTAGGGCTCTTACACGAGGCAACGGCAAAGTTGGAGATGATGTAACGAACAATGTTAAAACGATAAAGACGATCCCATTAAAATTAAGCGATAAGGATATACCTGACATATTAGAAGTTAGAGGAGAGGTCTTCATGCACAAGAAGATCTTTCAAGAGTTAAATGAGATAAGAGAAGAAGAAGGAGACAATCTTTGGGCCAATCCTAGAAATGCCGCAGCAGGTTCATTGAAATTATTAGATCCGCAAGAGGTTAAAAAAAGAAAACTTGATATAGTCTGCTATGGAATAACAGATGGAGAAAAGATATTAGGCTCACAGTTTGAAGTTCACCATTTTTTAAAACAGAGAGGCCTTCCGACTTCTAAAGAAGAGCATTTCCATAGATGCAGATCAATTGATGAAATTCTAGAGTTTGCGGATAAGATAAGCAAACAAAGAGAAAAGCTTTCCTTTGAGATAGATGGCATAGTAATAAAAGTTGATAATCTTTCTCTTTATAAAAAACTTGGCTTTACAGGCAAATCTCCGAGATATGCGGTAGCATATAAATTTTCTCCAGAACAGGCTATTACTAAAATCAATGATATAACTGTGCAGGTAGGTAGAACTGGAGTATTAACTCCTGTAGCTGAGCTAGAGCCTGTAAAGCTTGCAGGATCTACTATTTCTCGGGCGACTTTGCATAATGAAGATGAGATAAAGCGTAAAGATATCAGAATAGGCGACACTGTTGTAATAGAAAAAGGTGGAGATGTAATACCCAAAGTTGTCTTAGTAGATTTTAAGAAGAGAGAGAAAGAAGCTAAAACTTGGCATATGCCAAGAAGCTGCCCGATCTGTAATGAAGAAGTAATACATAGCGAAGAAGAAGTAGCTTATAGATGTCCTAATATTCATTGTTTGGGAAGGAACCTTCGCAGGATAGAATATTTTTCTAGCAAGGCTGCAATGGATATAGATCATTTGGGTACAAAAGTTGTTGAGCAGCTGGTTGAAAAGGGATTAATAACTAAGGTTTCAGAAATTTATCTTTTAGATGAAGAAAAGCTTTCTAAATTGGAAGGTTTTAAGGAAAAATCAATTCAGAATTTATTACACAGCATAGAAAAATCTAAAAAATGTCCACTGTCTAGATTCATTATGGCTCTTGGCATTAAATATGTAGGAACGGAGACAGCTGAGCTTTTAGCTGAGCATTGTTTATCAATAGAGAACCTGGCCAAAGTTTCAAAAGAAGAGCTTATAAGTATGGAAGGGATTGGGGAAAAAGTTGCAGATTCAATAATTGAATATTTTAAAAAATTTAAAAATCTTGAAGAGATCAATCTACTTTTATCCTATGGGGTTAGCCCTCAGAAGCCTTCTACAAAAAAAGTTACAGATCATCTTTTTTCAGGAAAAACCTTTGTTTTGACAGGATCTTTAGAGAATTATACCAGAACGGAAGCCGCAAGCCTTATAAAAGAAAGAGGCGGCAAAACCTCATCATCGGTCAGTAAACAGACCGATTATGTTTTAGCAGGCTCTGATCCCGGTTCAAAATATGAAAAAGCAGCA
>CAYNVX010000035.1:0-12485 GCA_964400755.1 uncultured bacterium
AAGTTAGCAAAAGTTTTGATTATGCAGCATAAACTAAAACTTTTAATTACACCCAATATACCTTTAGCATTATCTTTTTAATAGCAATTGGTGGATATTGGATAAACAGGAAAATTCCCTCCCTCATAATCCGCTCTTCGCCGGTTCAACTCCCTCTTGCCCCATATCCTTATCTGCTTTATCCAGCAGCGCAATTATTATTTTTTCCTCAACAGGATTATAATTCCAAACCTCGACAGAAAGATTAAGCTGACGATTAACAAGCTTATTTGGACGTTTATCATGGACATGACCATGAAGCTGAAATTTAACTGGAGTTTGAAGGCTTGGAGCATGAATCAATTCCACCTGATGGCGACCAACCTTGATAAAAGCCGATTCTAGAACAATATTAAATCCTATTTTATGCATTTTCGAAGGTGTTCCATCATGGTTTCCTCTGATACAAATCTTATTACCGTTGAGCTTAGAACAAAGACTTGCAAGAAAATTTGTTGTACCTAGACCAAAATCTCCCAAAAAAAACACTATATCATCTGGAGCAACAAGTGCATTCCAATTTTTCATTAGTTCAAAATTCATTTCATTTACAGTCTTAAAAGGTCTTTTAGAATATCGGATAATATTAGCGTGAGAAAAATGAGTATCTGATATAAACCATTTATTCATAAGCTAACCATTCAAGACTTTATCACTCAAATCAAAACTTTATTCCTTCTCGCAAATAAGATTCAAGGGTGATAATTTCGCCATCAATCTTTAATTCTTTCATCCCAGCTTGAAGAGCTCTTTTTTCTCGTTCAACAGTATCGACATCTTGCAGATCCCAGGCAACTTGAAAAAACTTTTTATGTCCTCGTGGTAATTGTGCTAAAAAATCAATTTCATAACGTTCAGATGTTAGATAATAATTGATTTTGCAACCCAAACGTTTCAAATCCAAATAAATAATATTTTCAAAAAGCCTTCCTAAATCCTTTTCATAATCCAAAGTTAAGGCTCTAATCATACCAGTATCAATGGCGTATAATTTTTTAGGATTTGTCTGTGTTTTTCGAATAGATTTGTCATAAATGCTAATAGGAAAGCCAGATAAGCATCTTCAATGTGATCAACATATTCATAAAGAATATCTTTCCCTATCTGATATCCCTGACTTTTTAAATCATTGTAAAATTTATTCACAGAAAATGGTTTTCCAACATTGTGAATCATTGACAAAATCATATATTTGATTAAAGTGGTATTCTTTATATTATGCCGTTCAATAATGTCTCTGAAAATAACAACGTCTAGGTATTCCTGCAAAGTTTGTTGTTTGACATCAGTGTCATACGAAATTATTTCAGGAAAGCCTCCCTCTGTTAAATATTTATGAAATATTTGAAAAAGTTTATCCTGAGTTTTTTTGTCATATAAAGTTCGATCTATAATCAAATTTTTCGATCTCATAAATTCATAAAAACTATATGGCCAAATTTCAATAGCAAGCGATCGGCCTCTTAAGCTTGTAGAAATTTCTTTGCTGAGAAGTTTTGCTGAAGATCCTGTTAAGAAAATTTCAATATTTTTGGTATCATGTAAACGTCTAATAACAATAGGCCAATTCTTAACATTTTGAATCTCATCAAAAAATAAGTAACATTTCCTGTCATGATTTTCAGGATAAAGCGAATAAAAAGAATCAACCAATTTTGCCAAAGTCTGTTCATCCAATGGAAAAAGCCTGTCATCCTCAAAATTGATATACAAAATTGCTGTTTTACTTACCCCTTGATTAATCATTTTTAGAATTTGCTGATAAAGAAAGTATGTCTTACCAACTCGTCGCATTCCAATAGCTACTTTAATTTTATTTGGAGCATCAGGAAATTTTACATCCCTTTTTACAATGTTTTTGAGAAGACTTAATTTATCTCGAAATTCTCCCAAAAGAATTTGGAGTATTTTTAATGAATCCATAATTTTTTTACCTTACCTTTTATAAGACTACTTATTTTCGTTTCTTTCCTTCTTATAATGATAGAATACCATAATTCTATCATTAAAGCAAGGATAGTTTTAATAGAAACAGGATTAGGCGTGCCTCTTAAGCTACAAGATATTGAACGTTAATTAGATAAGACGAAACGGTCTTAGTATATTTAATTAATAATTCTTCTTTTTTCGAAAACAAAGTAATTTATAACCCAATTTTTTTGTTTTTAGTCAAAAGTGAAAAAATAAAAGCAAGAGCATATAAACCTACCCCCAATACAAATGCCCTATAAAACCCTATTTGTAATATTTCAGGATAATTATGGAGCTCTTGAATATTAATATGCTTTAAAGCTGCATAAAAATTGGCAGTTTTAACTATCACAATAGAAAGAATTGCGATGCCGATAGCACTGCCAATACTTAAATCTATTTTATAAATACCCGAGGCCATTCCTTGCTGATTATTCGGAGCATGAGACATAACGAGTTTATTATTAGGTGCTATAAACAATCCCGCTGAAAGACCTATCAAAATTAACCCGATCACAATTTTTAAATGGTCCGGCTGTTTTACCAAAAAGCAAAAAAGCGAAAATGCAGCAACACCAATAATTGAACCGATGATGCAAAACAAACGCTCCCCATATTTATCAGAAAGCATTCCAGACAAGGGGGCTATTATCATCATTATAAAAGGGGCTATCACCAAATAAAAGCCAGATTTCAAAGAACTCATTTTTAAAATGAATTCGAAATAAAAGGGTATAATAAAAATAAATCCCATTAAAACAGCTATAAGAAAAAAAACGGAAATATTGGCAAAAATAAAATAACGATTTTTAAAAAGTTTTAAATCCAACAAAGGATATTTTATTCGTTTTTGACGAAAAACAAACATTAAAAAAGATGCAATTGCAAGCATCAGACAAAGAATCAATTTTATATTCGAGAAAGTAAAAGAATTCAAAGAATTTATAAAATACAAAAAACTAACAAAAGCGATAAAGATTATTATTGAGCCTCCAATATCGACTCTGCCATCTAAAGCTTTTCTCTGTTTTACCGGCAATACTTTATGCGCTAAAAAAAATGTAAAAAGAGCTATGGGAATATTGACCAGAAAAATCCCTCTCCAGATAAAATGAGTATCTATATATCCACCTGCAATATTGCCCAAAGAAAAACCAAGTCCCTGTGCGAGAGCAGCAACCCCCAAAGCTCTTCCCCTTTCATTATAAGGTAAATATGTAGTCAAAATAGCCACTCCCATAGGGCTCATCATAGCTTCTCCCAAAGACTGAAACATACGAAAGGCTGCTAACATGTAATAATTTACAGAGATACTGCAAAGAACCGAGCCCACAATAAAAGTCATAACACCAAGCATGAATAATCTTTTATATCCCTTAAGATCTCCCAGTTTGCCGAAACCCAAAAGAGTGCCTGTTACAATCAAAATATATAAAATAGGTAACCAGGAAATCTTCACCAGATGCACATTAAAATATTTTGAAATAGATGGTAGAGTAATATTTAGCATGCTGTAATCTAAAGAAAATATGAAGACCGAAAGAAAGACCGTTAAAATTATCCAAAAACTTTCTTTCTTATCTTTTATAATGTAATCCATATTCAAGACCTTTTTCATCATGATGTAAAAAACAAATGATTTTTAAAAGAATATTTTTATTGATATCTCTAAAAAAACATACTCTGATTAGTAAACACGACAAACGAATCACATGAATTGCAAATCTTTTTCCGTCAATAGCAATTATTCCACTAATCTTGTCGGCACGTGTCTTCACCCATTGTACAAAACAAGACTCAAATGATATCTATAAGTGGATAAATTTGATTTCTGGATTTTCTTGGATCAGGCAGCGTAGCAAAAGCCTGTAGTAATAATGCGTCAGCAGCAAGATTAAAAAAGAATAGACCTGAGAACATTTTTTTATTGAACTATCTAAAAATTCTTACAAGAAACCTATATTACATAAATATTTTTGTTACTTAGCTTCTTTCATAATAGGAGACGAAATAGTTCCTTCAAATAGAGTAGAAATATTAAAAAGCATATGCTGTACAAGGGGTGCTATCATTCCATGCGTTTGTGCTGCTATATTAGCATTTGCGCGAAAAAAAGCTGAGGATAAGACCTTATAATACCATATAGCACTGAATTTAATTAAACCGGCATGATTTTTTTTAGGGCATACTTCCGCAAGAGAAAAAACACAACTATCTGCAAAAATTAATAAAGGAAAATTGATGGGAGTTGGCAGCGCAAATAAAAACAGTTCCCGAGATAGCGCCCAAAGGAAGCCAATTTTTGTATCTGGCGTAAAGCCTTGATTTGGCTTTTGCTCAACCCGTCCAATTAAAGACCTTGCTGCAGTCATTCCTGTAATAAGAGAAGCGACCAATCGAGGAATCATCCATACTTTTCGTTGAGTAAGAAGTATCCCCGAATAGATCCCTTCCTCAATAAAGGGGCTTAAAAACATTTGCTGAACTGAAACTTCTTCCTTTTTAATATTTTCAACATTTCTTGAGAAGAGATACCTAATCGCTTTGTCGAAAATTGATACTATGGCAAAAGATTGAATTCCACGAACAAAACTACCCGACAAGCCTGTTTCAACAGAACCCTTATTATAAAAATAAGATATGCCGGCTATAGCATAGGTAGATAGGCAAAATGTTTTTGAAGCTATTGAACTATTCATAATGGGCATAATTATACAAATATTATCTTCATTTATTCAATATTTAAAAAAGTGTAATTTCCTATGAAAAAATTAAAAAAATTATTGCTTACTAAATTCTTCTTTTATTTTATTAACAATATTTTTCATATTTTTTTGATATTTAGGAAAGAGTTCAATTACAGGCATCATTTTAATTGAAGCCGTAACAAAATTTCTATGATAAGGAATATAACCGATAATAGGGATTTTTTCTTCCATGGCAAAATCCTCTATTTTTTTACAAAAGTTTTTCTCGAGATCATATTTATTAATTACAATACCTTGAGGGATTTGAAAATGTTTGCCCAAATAAAGCATACGTTTTAAATCATGTAAAGCAGAGGGTGTTGGTTCAGTAACAGCCACAAGATAATCACTGCCGACAAGAGATGCAATAACAGGACATCCTATTCCCGCCGCTGCATCAATAACAACCATGTCGGGCTTTATTTCTGCAGCTAATTTATCGGAATAGTTTCGGACATAAGAAACAACTTCTCCTGAAGCTAACTCCCCCAATTTCAACTCTCCTGAAATCAGATCTACTCCATAATTTGAGCCTCTATAAATTGTACCTATTTCCTTTTTATCCTTACTAATAGCCTCAATAGGACAAGCAACAAAACAGGCTTTACAGCCGATGCAAATATCTTTGACAAAAGCAGGATATTTTCCTGGAACAAAAGCTATAGCCTGCTGTTTACAAACTTTTGCACATTTACCACAACGAGTACATTTTTCAAAATCCCATTTCGGAATAATCTGATGAATAATCTCACTTTCTTTTTTATCAATATTTAAAAGTAAATGATCATTTGGACATTCAACATCAACATCTACTAAAAAAGTTTTTTTATTTTTTGCAAAAACATATGCCAGGGAAGTAGCAACCATTGATTTACCGGTTCCGCCTTTTCCTCCTGCAACAGTTATAATCATGAGCGATGCTCCTCGCAAATATCATTCATAGTAGCTGGAGATGGAGATTTCTTTTTCCAGTTTTCGATAATTTCTTTAACTCTATTACCAGAATCTACATAAACAGTAATTCCAAGCTCTTTACATAGCTCTAAAGCTCGTGGTCCAAGCCCTTTACAAAGAAGAACATCTACATTGTTTTCTTTTAATAGTTCCGGAGGAAGGCCACTTCCTCCATTATGAGAACTGCTATTATCAATGATTTCTAATATATTTCCTTTTTCATCTAAAAAAGTATAAGTATCGCATCTGCCAAAATGTTCTGAAACTATTTCTTCTAATCCTTTTTTTCCCATAGTTGGAATAGCAATTTTCATAATATTTACCTCATTTGAATAAGTTTTTTTTCTATAAAATTTTGAATAGCATCGTTGACAGATCCGCTAAATTTAAAAACGGCAATTTGAAATTGATTTAACACATCTAATGCTCTAGGACCGATATTTCCTGTAATTACAGCATCTATCTCTTGGTTTGCAACCATTTCAGCAACAGCAGTGCCAACGCCACCCTGCATATCTTTATGTATATTTTCTATACTTTCAATATTGCTGATCTCTCCATTTTTAATAGTAACTAATAAAAAAAATGGACATCTTCCAAAACGGCTATCAATATCTCCTTCAAGTTTACCTGACAAAGCACTAATAGCTACTTTATTTTCATTAGATTTATTTTCTTCCATTATAAAATTACCCCCTTCAATTCTAATAGCTTTATTCATAACTAAAGCTTCTGCAATTTTTTTATGTGCTGCAATAAGCATACGATGAAAAGTAGATTGAGAAACTCCCATTTGTTCAGCCGCTTCATTTTGATCTTTTCCTAAAAAATCTTTCAAACGTACTGATTCCAATTCTTCAAAAGAAAGAATTATTTGTTTAAGCTCTCTTATTGGAATGCCAGCAGGCTTAAAATAATTTGCTTTTGGATAACATGTAATTCTTCGTTTTCTCTTAGGACGGGACATATAAATTTTTCAACCTTACAAAACTATTTGTTATGAATATATATTCATAATATTCGCTTTAAATAATTGTTGTCAATGAAAGGATCGCTTTGGATTAATTCGATATCGGTAGTTCTGTGAAAAGATAACGTCCTTCATATCGCATAATCAAATAAATTCTTCAAACCCTCCATATAGGAATATAGAGGGGCGAGTTACCGCCCTTGTTCAAAAGATCTATTTGAGCTTTATCCCTGTAATAAAAGATCCTTTTATGTTAACCTTGGCAAGTTAAGTAAATAATAATTTTACTTCATAAAGAAAAATAAGAATGATTTGGTTCATAATAGATTATTTAGATATTATAAATTAATTTTTTATAGGCATCTTTATGTTAAACGCACTATTCCTTCAAACCCTCTAATCATCTCTGTTTAGCAACCTTTAAGGAAAAACTCATGAACATGTTAAAAAAAATATTAAAACGCTTTTCTTTTACTACTAATAAAAAGCCGGGGCTGGGAGTAATAAAAGGAGTGTTTCTACCTAATATCTTACAGATGGTTGGCGTTATCCTTTTTATGAGGTTAAGCTGGATTCTAGGGAATGTCGGCATTTGGCAGATGGCTATAATAATAACGCTTTCTTCCGCGATACTTTTAATAACGAGCTTTTCAATTACCTCTATAGTAACAAATATGAAAATTGGAGGAGGCGGGACCTACTATATAATATCAAGATCATTAGGAATAGAATTTGGTAGTGCTATAGGCATTTTATTATGTATTTCACAGATTACCTCGATTGCTCTTTGTTCCTCAGGTTTTGCCCTATCTTTTCATGAGATCTTCCCACAAATACCATTAAAGATTTTGGAAGTAGGAACTCTCTTATCTTTAGGGTTAATATCATATTTTTCTACCAATACAGCCATAAAAGCACAGTTAATAATTTTTCTAATCCTTGTAGTTTCTGTCATTTCAGTTTTTATGGGTGGAGGACATCTTCTTCCGGATACAATTCAGCCTATAGCTTCTAAACCTTCCCTTACCTTTTGGATGGGCTTTGCAATGTTTTTTCCTGCAACAACAGGAATTGAAGCAGGAATGTCATTTTCAGGAGATTTAAAAAATCCAACCCGTTCATTACCTATTGGAACAATTGCTTCGGTTATTGTCGCTTACTTATTGTATTTAAATATTGCATTTTTCTGTTCTAGACATGCTTCCTTAGAATTATTAAGAACATACCCATTAATAATACAACACCTCTCAAAATATGGATTTTTAGTTATTCTAGGCATTTGGGGCGCTACTTTATCAAGTGCTCTGGGTGGAATTTTAGGAGCGCCTCGAATTCTACAGGCTATCGCCTCAGATAAAGTTTTACCAAAATTTTTAGCAAAAGGCTATGGTCCGACAAATCAACCACGAATGGCCACTCTTATTATCTTTTGTCTTGCAATTACTTTAACTCTTTTTACCAATATCAATCAGCTAATCCCTATATTAACAATGGCCTGCCTAATTTCTTACGGCCTGCAGAATTTTCTAGCCTTTTTTGAAGAGCTGATCCAAAACCCAAGCTGGAGGCCTTCATTTAGGACTCCATGGTTAATTTCCTTAATTGGAGGTATTGGCTGCACGATGGCAATGCTAATGATAAATCCCGGCTTCAGTTTTATTGTAATTGTAGCGGTTATATTAATATGCATTTGGTCTTCTAGAAAAAAAGTAAAAGGAAATTGGGATGATCTTCGCTACAGCCTATTTTCTTTTTTAGCTCATAAGGCAATAAGTACATTAAATATATTAAAAACCAATCCCAAAAGCTGGCGTCCTCATATTTTAGCAATACTAAACCCCTCTCCTCAAGATGGCTTTATAAATTTTGCTAATGATATCAATCAAAAAAAAGGTTTTTTAACTTATTATACCTCTGAAGAAAAAACCAATATTTCAATCTCGAAAAAGCATCCGCTTAAAGAAATTGAAAAATCGCTTAATCTTCTACCGACTTATGGTTTTGTTCATCATTATACATATAATGACCTTCATTTAGAACTACCCCATATCCTCCAAAATTATGGATTAGGACCTTTAAAACCCAATACAATCTTATTATCTTACAATCACTTACTCTCAAAAAATGAGGAAATAGGAAATTTACTTCTGAAAACTTTTCATAAAAATAAAAACACGATAATTTTAAAGCCTTTGACCAACATTAACTCTGAGAAGAAAAATCAAATTAAACAAATTAATCTATGGTGGGGAGGAAAAGAGAAAGGTAATTTCGAACTATCTTTAGCCCTTTCTAGAATTATGCAGACAGGTCAAGAATGGAAAAAATCTAAAATTTGTATAAAAATTATTGTTAAGGATGAAAAAGAAAAAGAACTTATTTTCAAACAATTTATAAAATATAAAGAACAAATCAGAATAAAAAATCTATTTTTTACACCTATTATTGATCCTGAAAACAGATTCTTTTTAAATCTATTAAAATTTTCTCAAGATGCTGATCTAACCTACTTAGGAATGCGAAAACCAGAGGTGGAAGAATCTGCTTTAGAATATTGTAATTATTGCAATACACTTTTTGAAAAAACAAAAGAGATTAATAATATTGCTTATATCTTAACTGGTGAAGAAATGAACTTTCAAAAGATATTTACTTAGATCTTTTCAAATACAAATTGAGCAAGCGGAGATAATACATCCAAGTCAGTATTAAAAGGGATCCATTTAGCTCCTTGAATATCCTCTTCTTGAATATTTAGATTAATCTGACTTTTATCAAAATGTTCAATCCTGTATATCAAGCCGACATGAAAAAATGAGATTTCTTTATTATTATCAAGATACGTGAAGTTAATAGAAGTATTATCCCACAACAAACAATCCTTTTCAAAAACTGTCAGATCAAGTTCTTCTTTTAGTTCCCTTAAAAGAGCCTGTAAAAGATTTTCACCATGCTTAATTAAGCCGCCCGGCAAATCCCATTTTCCTGTATATGGCCCTCTACTTTTTTTAACTAATACTATTTTATTATCTATAGTTACAATGGCATAGATACCAAGATGTTTTTTTTCAATAAGCCCCATTATTTCCAACTATTTTCTATAACTCTTAGCCAATTCTTATGAGTTATTTTTTCAATAAGTTTTGAACTATATCCAATTTTTTCAAGCTCTTCGATTAATTTAGGAAGCATCGAAACATCCTGAAGATCCTTAATTAATTTTGCTCCATCGAAGTCGGAGCCTAATCCAACATGATCCTCCCCTGTTCTTTTAACAATATAATCGATATGTTTAACTATTTCTGAAATAGGCATCTTCTCATCCGGAAAACCGCTTTTAGTATTAATCATTGAAGATTCAAAAATAATACCTATTATTCCATTTGATTCAGCAATTCTGTCTATCTGCTTATCTGTAAGATTTCTAGATGATGGACAAAGGCTATTAACACCCGTGTGGCTGACAACCAAAGGCATTTTAGAAATGGAGGCGACATCCCAAAATCCTTTTTCATTAATATGGGCAAGATCAGTAATGATCTTTAATTCATTACAGGCTTTGATAAGTTTTTTTCCGGCTTCTGTCAGACCATGTCCTGTATCAGGAGAGCAGGGATAGATAAAAGGAACGCCATGGCCAAAAACATTTGACCTGCTCCAAACTGGTCCTATAGATCTAATACCTTTATCATAAAAGAGCTTTAGATCACTTAAATTTTCATTAATAGCTTCAGCACCTTCCATATGTAAGATCATAAAAAGCTGATCTTTTTCTATGGCTTTATGAAGTTTTGATAGATTATCTGCTATAACAAGTTTTCCTTGGGATTCTTTTTCTAACTGATGGGCAAAATCAAGAACTTTGATTGTATATTCTTTTGCATAAGCACTATCTATTGGGGAGCGATGTTTTTCATAACCCTTTTCATAAATTTTAAGACCAAAATATTGATCGGACTCTTTTGAAGATTTAGGAGGAGGTGTGTAAATAGCAAAAAAGCCCCCTATCAATCCTCCTTTTTTAGCTCTTACTAAATCTAAATGTCCTTTTTGATTTTGTTTAAAAAAATCAAAATCTTCTCCGAGTTCTTTCAAGAAGAGTTTTTCTAAAGTGTCATTATGACCATCGATAACAGAATATTTTTTCATTTCCTTTCTCCTTTATATTTTGGCCATAGCTGATATTCAAAAAAATCATCTATGCTTGATTTAAATTATTTTAATTATATAAAAATATAAAGAGGTAATCAAAGGATTTTTCAAATGAAAAAATTATTTCTTATATTATCACTATTAACATTTTTTTCTTGTTCTAAAGATAATAAACTTATTGAAATCACAAATCCACAACTAACAAACAATCCTTCATTGGATGTAGTTTGCACAAATACAAAACCCTTATTATCCTTTTTTAAATCTCATGGCGGAATTGGCACAAGAAAATATGATATCCAATTAGACACATCTCCCAATTTTGACAGTCCCAATTTCATTGAATATAAAAATGTTAAAGAGTTCGATCAATATTTAGTTGAAAAAAGAGTAGAAAAACCTTTGGTTGACAATAGTAGATATTATTGGAGAGTTAGAGCTAAAGATTCTTTAAACAACAAAAGCAATTGGTCTCAAACCCGCTTTTATGTAAATAGTGAATATAACAAACATTTTATGCATCTTAGCCGAGCAAATATTGAAAATGTTGAGGTTTCAACAAGTGAAAACCCCAAAAATTTAATCGACTATGATGATCCTGGCCAAGTTACCTTTTGGTCAGCAACTCCTCCGGGACCAATAAAAGATTGGGTAAAATTTGACTTAGGTCAAAGTACAATAATTTCAAGGATTTGGATGCTAGCCACTCCAGATTCAGACGATGGATGGCTTACAGATTTTATCTGGCAAAAAAGCAGCAATGGATCTGATTGGGAAGATATTTTAGATTCAAAAATAAAGGATAATGACACTTTTAGAAATATTATTGATATAAAGCCAATTGAAACTCATTATTTAAAATTAAAAATAAACAAATTCAGAGGGGTTTCCCCACAATTAAACTGTGTTATTTTCTATACACCAAAAGAACCTGAGGTTTTTAAAGCACCCGATGGAAATTATGTATTATTGATCGGTGATCAAATGAATGGAGGAACTTATACTCAATTAGCCGAGCATATTCAAACTTTAGGGCTAAACATCAAAACTATTAAAGTTCCTCATTATGAAATATCATTAGACATCTTAAACAAGGCTCAAAACAAGCCCATTGGGATAATTTTTAGCGGTAATGATGCTAACTATCCAAACCTTCCAATGTTTGAATATAATGGCGTTTACGAGCTTATAAGAGAGGCTGACATTCCTATGCTCGGCATATGTGCAGGACATCAAATGCTTGCTTTTGCATATGGGTATTCATTTGTAAGATCAATGGGATGGGAAGATTTAACTGCTATGGAAAAACTTAGCCAGGTAAAACCCATTCATATAATAAAGGAAGATCCCATATATAAAGGCATAAAGAACCCCTTTATTGCTCCTGAAATTCATGGATGGGCTATTGGTATAATTCCTGAAGACTTTGAACTTCTGGCTGAATCAACCTATATTCAAAACATAAAACACAAAACAAAATTTATTTATGGAACACAATTTCATCCTGAAGTTCAAGTGCCATATAATGAAGGCAAAGATTATTTGACGAATTTTTTAAAAATGGCATTAGAAAAAAAACAATCAGCACAATAATTATTGTCAACTACCCTCCCCTAAAGGGAAGGGCTTGAACAGTGATGTTCAACGTAAGA
>CAYNVX010000036.1:0-10124 GCA_964400755.1 uncultured bacterium
TTCATATAGTAATGAACGTTCAGGTTTTTGAAAGACAGGTAGAGCGTCAAATTCATCAGCTTATTGGTGAATGGAGAGGTTTAAATGATCCTGTAGCCCCTGCGGCAGCTGGACAATAATAGTTATTTTGGCTCTATCCATTTTTTATGCAATTTTATTAAGTTAATAAGTTTATCGTCGGCAAGAGATGTTGAAATGTTTTTTTCTATACATTTTTTGCCGACATAAAGATCGATTTTATCTTTACCGGCACCAACATAGCCGAAATCTGCATCTAACATTTCTCCCGGACCATTTACTATACAGCCCATTACGGCGATCTTTATTCCTGGATAGTTGGAAAACTTTGATTTGATCCTTTTAGCTGTTTCTTGAAGATCAAATAATGTTCTTCCGCATCCCGGACAAGAAATAAATTCTGTTTTGGAAAACCTTTTATTCGCCGCTTGAAATATATTCAAAACAGTTTCTTTTTGAAGAGGTTCTATTAATAGACCATCTGCTATCCCATCAATAAAAAGTGAACCGATTTCTGCTATTTTCGCTAAATCTAATTGAGATTTACGAAGATCTATTAAAATGGGTTTGTTTTCACTGCATTCTAATGATTCCTTATAAAACTTTCTAACTGTGTGCACTAAAGAAAATTCATCTTTAATTAGAATATAGTCGGATTCATTTTCTTTATTTAAGATTATATCTATATTTTCAATATCCTTTTGCGAAATTTCATTTATGGCTATAAATGCATTTTTGTTTTGTTTGAAAATATAGGATTCCGGTTTGAGTGCTTTTTTATATTTTTCAGCAAACAGGACTAGTTCTTTAGCCGGTAAAATCTCTTTTACAGGGTCTTCTGTTAAAGAGACCCTGATAGTATCTCCAATACCATCTAACAGCAATGAGCCCATGCCAACAGCCGATTTAATCCTGCCATCTTCCCCTTCTCCAGCTTCTGTTACACCTAAATGCAAGGGATAGTTCCAGCTTCTTTTTTGCATTTCATCGACTAGCTTTCTATAAGCCTCTATCATAACTCTTGGAATACTAGCCTTCATGGAAAATATAATATTATGAAAATCCTGCTTTTGGCAGATTTCACTATATTCAATAGCTGAAATAACCATACCTTCTATAGTGTTGCCGTAGCGGTTCATTATGCGATCTGATAAAGACCCATAATTAACACCGATTCGAAGGGCTATGCTATTTTTTTTGCATTTGTCTATCAAAGGCAAAAAAAGCTCTTCGGTTTTGATAAGCCCATCATCATATTCTTTCTGGGAGAATTCCTGTGAATTAAAATGAGCTCTTTTCTCGGCATAATTGCCGGGATTTATCCTTACTTTATCTACAAAATCAGCTACAATCATGGCGGCAGGTGGATAAAAGTGAATGTCTGCTACCAAAGGAATAAAATATCCTTTTTGAACTAAACTGTTTTTTATCTTCTCTGCTGCATAGGCCTCTTTTTTACCCTGCACGGTAAACCTTGCTATTTCACACCCGGCGTCAGCCAGTTCAATAATCTGTTTTACCGTAGCTTCAACATCATCCGTCTTTGTATTGGTCATCGATTGAATGCGAATGGGATTGCTGCCGCCAATGGCTATATTGCCGATATTTACAACTCTTGTCTTAAATATTTTTTTGTCAAAAGAGGACATACTTGCCATGCCGGAACCTCATATTATGACAAGTAATATAGGAAATAAGAACAAATCAATCAATAATCGAATTCCTGAAATTCAGGAGCTATGATCCTAAAATGCTTCGTAAAATGTATTTCATCGATTGTTTTAATATCTTTTTCATTCAATTCAAAATCAAAGATCTCAAAATTTTGTTTTATATGTTCTTTGGAAGATCCTTTTGGAACGACTATAATATCTTTTTGAATTAGCCATCTAAGCGAAACCTGGCCGGCTGTCTTATTGTATTTCTTTCCTATTTCTATTAAAGTCGGATCTTTGAAAACCTTGCCTCTTGCTAAAGGAGAATAGGCTGTTATTGCAATACCATGTCGGTTGCAATAGTCCAAAAGCTCCTTTTGATATAAAAATGGATGAAACTCAACCTGATTTACGGCTACTTTAATATTGTGCTTAACAAGAGATTCCAAATGAGAAATTGTAAAATTGCTTACGCCAATGCTTTTCACTTTTCCTTTTTTTTCTAGCTTTTGCATTTCATATACTATGTCTACCAAAGGTTTAGAACTGTCTGGCCAATGAATTAAAAAAAGGTCTAAATATTCTAGATCTAATTCCATTAGGCATTTGTCACATTGCTCTTCAACTTTTTTGGGATCTAAAAAGTCCCGCCATAACTTTGTAGTAATAAAAAGCTCTCTTCTTTTAAAACCCTCAATCCCCTTTTGTACATATTCGTGATTGTCATAGATATCGGCTGTGTCGATATGCCTATAGCCTATTTCCAATGCGGTTTTTACAGCTTTTATACAAGTTGGCCCAGTAGATTGCCATGTACCAAGCCCAATCATGGGTATTTCGTTTGAGTCTTCTAACCTTTTTATTAATACGCTCATATCTCATCCTCTGTTTTCTCAATATATATAAAATAGAAAAAACAATAACAAGAAATTAATTAACGATTTGAAGATAACAAGAGGTTGTTCCCCAAGAAAAAGAGACTTCGAACTCCTTTATAAGAGTAAAGCTATTGTCATAATCCGAAAAAGGAAAGCTGACTGTAATTATTTTTAAGTTCTTATAAGGCTTAATTTTTCCTATTAACCTTATAATTTCTTGATCTTCCATAGTAGATCCATAAAGATATATAACCGTTGCTTTTGAAAAATCTGTCTCAAACAAATCTTCTTTTTTAAAAAGGATCTCAAACTTGAATAGCTTTGAAATTATTTTAGCTAAAATAACAAAAGATGGTATCCATTCAACTGCAATAATCTTACATTGGATAAACTGAGAAAGCCAAAAGCATGAAAGCCCCCTTCCAAAGCCAAGCTCTAAAAAAAGATCTTTTTTAGAAATGTTGCACTCCCTTGCAATATTATGCATAGTCGATAGAGGGGTTTCTCCATATTGATAGATGTTTTTGAATTTCTTCTTTTGCAAAAACCTTCTGCTGGTCCTATATGGATTTTGAAAAAATGTAATAGCTAAAAATATTAGATCAACAATTGCAAAACGTAAACTTCTATAATATTTAAAAGAGATAATCCTCTCTTTTAATTTATACCATTTCACATTGAAATATAGAGTTGTCTTCTCACCAATTAACATATGATCCGGGTTCCAATGCCACAAACTTCTTAGGATCGAGATTTTCATTTTGCAGCGCCAAGAAAAGCTCATATGGTGGCACATCTAATAATTCATCAGACAGATGAAAAGTCTTCCAGTGCATTCCTATGCTAAACCTAGAACCAACATCCTGATGAATCTTAACTGCCTCTTGAGGATTGATATGTACCGGCTTCATAAATTCTCTGGGAATATATGTCCCGATTGGTATCAAACTCAAATCAAAGCTTTTCCATTTGCTCCCGATCGCTTTAAAATCATGATCATTATAACCTGTATCACCTGTAAAATATAATCTTTTATTTTGCGTCTCTACAACATAGCCCGACCAAAGCGTTCTATTTGTGTCCAACAAAGATCTTCCCGAATAGTGCTGCGCAGGAGTAGAAAAAATTTCTACACCTGAAGAAAATTTGATGGACTCCCACCAGTTTAACTCCCTAACATGGTGGATATTCAATCTCTTAAACCAATTCTTTAAACCTTTGGGAACTATCCACACTATTTCTGGAAACCTTTTAAATAATTCTAAAACAGTTTTTTTATCTAAATGATCATAATGATTATGGCTTATCAGCACATAATCAATATAAGGAAGGTCATTCATCTCTATCCCCGGCATATGCCTTCTTTTGGGGCCTAAAAAATTTACAGGAGAACAACTGTCATTCCATATCGGATCTGTAAGAATATACTTTTCCTGCAAATGAATTAGAAAAGTACAGTGATTAACCCAAACTGCCCATGAATCATTATTATCAAAATCATTTTCATTAAAAGGATAAATAAAATCTCTTGGACATTTTATTAATGCTGAAGAATCTTCATAATAGCCTGTTTTCCAAAGTAAAAAATCTTTAAATGTCCTTCTCACTTTATTAGTAGTATGATAATTTATAAACCTGCCATTTTTTTTAATTGAACTTTTATATATGTCTTTATTTTCCATAATTATTCTTAATAAACAAATCCTCTTCTATTTATGCAAAATAGTTAAATATTAATTTTTAACAACTAAATTTATTTATTATTTTTCTAATAAATATTTAAAAGATTAAAAATCAAAAAGATAGTAAAAATAATTAATTTCTTGATCTCTTGTATTTAAGCCCCTACAATATTAAATATATTCAATAATAATTATTTTTAATTTATATAAAATAAAATGGACAAGACTCCTACTAAACTCACTCCTTATCCAGAAGGCAGCTTAAGAGAGCTCTGGGCTATATCTCTGCCCTTGATGATCTCATCTTTGGCTACATTGGCAATGATATTTGTAGACCGCTGCTTTTTAGCAAGATATTCCTTAAACGCCTTAAATGCAGCTGTTAATGCAGGTACTCTTGCTTGGGCTTTTTTAGGTAGTATGGGTATGTTAACAGCAATGTCTGAAGTTTTTGTAGCTCAGTATAATGGCGCAAAACGGTTGGATAAAATGTCTGTTCCCGTCTGGCAAATGATATGGTTTTCATTTTTTTCAATCGCCATTTTTATTCCTGTCGGCATTTGGGTCGGACCTTTATTTTTCACCGACCCAACTTATAGCTCCCTTCAAAAGGACTATTTCTTCTATTTGATGATATTAGGTCCCGCTTATCCCTTAATGACCGCTATTTCAGGGTTTTACATTGGTAGGGGTATTACAAGATTTTTGATCTATTTAGCTATTATTGCAAATTTTATAAACATATTATTTGACTGGATATTGATTTTTGGTATTGAAGGATATGTTCCTGCTATGGGGATAAAAGGAGCGGCTATTGCCACTTGTTTGGGTAATATTTTCCAAACTGTCGTTTTAGCTCTATTCTTCTTTAGTAAAAAAAATAGAGAAAAATTTAACACTTTGAATTGGCACTTTAATTTTAATATTTTTAAAAAATGTTTGAAGATCGGCTTTCCTCCTGCAATTTTTTATGCTCTGGAACTTATCGGATGGGCCTTTTTCTATATCATGATGACAACTATTGGAGAACAGCATATTACAATTTCCAGTATATGTCAGAGTGTCACTATCCTGCTCTCCTTTTTCTTCGATGGGCTAACGAGAGGCCTTGCTGCTTTAGCCGGTAACTTTATTGGATCTAATCGATTGTATATGATTAAAAAGATATTGAAGTCAGCTCTTAAGCTTCAAGTTCTTTTCGGGGTAGCTCTTTCCTTTTTCCTGCTTGTTAATATACAACCTATCATCGACTTTTTAATCCCAGGTAATTTGGAAAACTTTATCCTTAATTGGAAAACACTCTCAGGTCATTCCTTTTTAGAGGTCTTAAGGACCTGTTTGATCTATGTATTTTTCTATATGATCTTTGAAGGTGTTAGATGGATATTTGCAGGACTTTTAACCGCTGCCGGAGATACTTTCTTTTTGCTTATCGCAGGATCATTTTCAGTATGGCTGTTCTTACTTCTTCCGGTTTATTTTATCGTTGTTAAATCAAACTTAGGGGTAGATACAGCTTGGCTCTTGGCTGCCCTATATGCCTTTTTGCTGGCTATAATTTACTGGTTAAGGTTTATACAGGGTAAATGGAAAAACATTAAACTGCTTTCAGATAAAGATGATGTTCTTGATGAAGCTTTATAATGCTTTCTTATAATGGAAAATATAACTCTCTTCTCTCGCTTCTTTTAATTCATTTTTACTGATTTTTCTTGCTAGAGTATCGTTTAACTCATACCAATCATTGCCTTTCTTAACATATGATACATAATGGCCAAATGAGGCAAACCCTCCAATATGTCTTATAAAAGAATCCAATTCATAATTTACTTTCTCATTATTTTCAGTAAATTTTGCATCAAGCGTTAATCTCTCTTCTACTTTAACTTTGCTGGAAATCTTACTTCCTGAATTTGTAAATCTTTTTAAACTTATAAAAAGATCATTTGGTCCATTTTTGTATTTTCTTGTTTCTCGAACAATAGGATAATTAACTGCAATTTGTTGAACTTCTTGCTGATTATGCCAAGCTCTTTGCCACCAAGAAGGATCTACATACTCCTCTCTTGTAACTGTTGAAGATCCTTGAGGTCTCTGATCGAAAGATCTAGTAAACATTTGCTGCAATGAGCTCCATCTTTCAATCGGAAGTTTTATCGTTCCCCAATCTTTGTTTTTAACTGGACGACATGCTTCAACTTCCCCTTTTTTATTTCTGAAATATTGAGTTTCTGTAACTTCCGTAAAACCTTTAGTCTTGTCGGACATCCTTGCTCTTATAAGCCCTAATATTTCATCAGGGTCTTCCTGATCTGTTTCAGAAGGACTTATTAAGCCTTTTGTCATTTTTGATAAAGCCTGTCTAATTTTTTGAGAGTCTGCTGAAGTAATACCAACATGGTTTTTCTCATCTCTTTCAATTTGATCGATAAAGAGTTTAAAAGGATAAAAACTACTTAAGATATAATGTGATTTAAAAAAATTCCGAAGAGTCGGGATGTGTCTAGCAAACTGCATAAAAGAATTTATACAACAATTGCACCCTGCATTTCTTATCCCCGGCAAATCATTTGGAAGGCTCTCCAACCTCTGTCTTTCAATAGCATTTCCTTTGCTGATAGTAAAAAGCCCCGGTACTGTTAAAATAGCTCCTGAGCCCACTAGAAATTCTGCAGACGCTAAAGAAAGTCCTAAAACACCTAAATGGGCCAAACCACCGGCTATAAATGCTATAGCGCCTAATGTAATAAAGATTCGTCCGGCTATAGTCCAGTCATTTATCCTTTCCGCCAACTCATCCCCACAAAAAAAACTGTCGCAAATACATGGCTGATAATTAATATCTTGAACACTATTAACCGAGGACATAGATCACCTTTTTTTATTATTATTTTTATATAATATCACAACTTTAGATTATTTTCTAATTAAATTAATTTTAATTTTGTTTCTATTTCTTGAAATAAATAAAACAATTATCTATAATTAAAGCACAACTAAAATTAACAAAAAAAATAATAAACAATATTTTAAAAATATGAAAATTATAATGAAATCGACTTCATTTTCAAAGGTTAAAAAAAAGTTTACTTTTTGCGCTCCATTTTAAATTTAAAATAATTCCTATCTGTCAAAAGGATCTTTTATTAATTTTTTACTAACTTTTAATTTTTCTTTATAAAAAAATCATGCTCTTTAATAAAATATACTTTCTTGAAAAATTCATCTTAGATATATCTACCAAATAGGGCAGGAAGAAAAGATATATATGAAAAACTCCTTTTTAAAATCATTGTTCGCACCATTATTCAGTTTGGCTTTAGTTGTTATTAGCAGCTCACCTTTTATGACATTTGTCAGCTTAAAGCTCCGGGTCGAAGGATTTAACGACCTTTCAATTGGATATATACAGTCCAGTTTCTATTTGGGATACTTGATCGGTTCTGTGAAAGTTGAGCATTTGGTCAAACGTATAGGATATATAAGGTCTTTTGCTACTTTCGCCAGTTTATATTCCGGCTCGATGCTGATTCAGGGAATCTTTTTAAATGGTTATGTATGGGCCTTAATGAGGTTTTTCGGAGGTTTTTGCATCGCAGGATTATATATTGTTATCGAAAGCTGGCTCCTATCTGCCAGCGATGCAAGAAACAGAGGGCGTATATTATCAATATATATGATAATACTCTATGCAGCTCAAGCATTCAGCCAGTTATTCTTGCAGGTTATAAATACATCTACATTAATTCCTTTTATGCTGTTTGGAATGTTATGCTCCTTTTCCATTATTCCCCTTACTATGAACTACAGCAAAACACCCGATGAATCCTTTGAGTCCCATAAAATGAGTATTAAAATGATATATCAGCTAGCCCCCCTCGGTTTTTGGGGCGCTCTAGCTTCAGGGTTTATTTTAAGCGCTATTTATACCTTCTTTCCTGTTTTCGCAATTGAAAAAGATGTTCCCGTTGCATACTTAATGACCATTACTATTGCAGGCGGCTTTATCTTACAATGGCCTTTAGGACACCTGTCAGATATTTTGGATAGAAGAAAAGTTTTAATATTTATTGCTTATGCATTAGCAATTCCAACAATGTTAACTATCTTTTTTGCTAAAATAGATCCCGCTGTTTATCTTCTTTCTTTCTTTATCGGAGGGTTTTCTTTTACAATTTATCCGCTTAGCATCACACAGGTCTGTGATAGGATCGACACTAAATATACTTCTTATGTTATTGGGATATTGTCGCTAACTTATGGAATCGGTGCAATTATCGGGCCTATTTTAACTTCCCTTTTCATGGAATTGCACGTATATGGTCTTTTTATTTTTATATCTATAGTTTCAGTAATACTCGCTATTGCAGGAACAATACATAGAATAAAACATCCTTCAAGAGCTCTTCCAAGCGAACGTACAGAATATGTTTCTACTTCTGCCTCTCCGCTTACAGCTGAATTGGATCCAAGAACACCTGAAAGTGATCTTACTACAAAAAAGGAAAATCCGGAAAAATTGCCTAATAAGGTTTAATTCTCTTTTTTTTCTTTAGAATAAAACATGGAAAGAGATTCTTTATTCAACTTTTTTAAAGAATGCTTTTTTTGATCTAACTTTTTCTTCATGCTTATGATTTCATTGCAATAATGGACTAAATAACCAGAGCTTTTATATAAAAGCGGATAAGCTTTGCCATAATTAGTTTTCTTAGCTCTATCCTGAAGTCTATTTTTATGACCAGTTATTTTCTTAACAAGATAGGAGAGCATGTCGCCCAAGTTGTCTCTTTTATTATCATCAACCTCTAAATCTTCCTCTGTTTCAGAGCCTAAAATATTGCCTGCAATATTTAAGATCTCTTTTTTTAATAGTGCATGTGCAATAAATTCGCTCAGGCCAAGCTTTGATAAGTCTTCTTTATTTTTTTCAGTAGCTTTTATTAAACCAAGAGCTAACAGAAAGTCTTTATTATTGATCAATTTCTTGACTTTCTTATCAATCTCACTGGGCTCTTCTTTTTCATCCTGATGATTATTTCGAGAAAAAAGATCCTTTTCCTCATCTCCTATTTTTTCAGGAGGAAGATTTAAAGGCTTTGGAGTGATTCTGTCTAAATCGTTAATCGGGAATAAATGTCCCATTTTAGCTACCTATCTTCATATACCTATATTATAAACCTTAACACAATTTAAATAAAGTCTTTACAAAGAACTTACAAACCCTCAGATTCTCAATAACATAGGTATTTCATCAGTTAGCTCTTTTTCTCCAAAATACTGAATAGGACCTGGATATATATAGCTATCTTCAAATTGCCAGCTTAAGTTATTCTCTTTAAGTAGCTTATATGAATTTCCGTTAAGCTCGACCAGCGCCTTTTTTATTACAGGCTTTTTCTTGCCATCTCTTTCTTCAATATTCATCATACTGGTTAATGGAATGCCTTTAGGTATCCATTTTTCAATAGGGCTCTTTAAGTTAGCTAAGGCACTCATATAACCTGAAAGGCCTTCATTTATTAACAGAGCTGCTACATAGCCCAATGAATAACAATACTGGGCATCGAAATTAGAGGGCATACCGGCTCTTCCCTCATATCCCAAGAAATGGTTAAGTGCGCTGAATTTTCCTTTGAAATCTCTTTTTTTAAGTTCTTTTTTAACAAGCTCTATTAGAAGTTTCTCTGTTTCAATCTGCGACACCTTAACATTGCCATGTGGATCTCTATCCAATAAAAGCTGATTTTGTATCTCTTTTGGTAAAAAATTAAAACAGTTCAAGGATTCTTTAGAAAGCAGCTTGGTAATATCCGTTCCTTCTTTATTTTCAGCTAAAAGCTTGTTTAATTCTTGAATAAGAACTTTCATTTCAGGAATAAATTCTATCA
>CAYNVX010000036.1:10134-12338 GCA_964400755.1 uncultured bacterium
ATCAACCCTTCAGGAATTAGAATTATCCCATAATTTTTTTTGTTATCAGATCTTTTTACAATTACATCTGCTATTTCTTTTACTATCTGATTTAGAGTTTTTTTATAGTGTAAAACTTCTTCGCTGATTAAGACAAAATTTGGATGTGTTTTTAATGCACATTCCAGAGCAATATGTGAAGCTGACCTTCCCATCAGCTTGATAAAATGGTAATATTTCTTCGCTGAAAGAGCATCACGGGCAATATTTCCAATTAATTCGGAATAAACCTTGCAGGCAGTGTCAAAGCCAAAAGACATCTCAATATTTTCATTTTTTAAGTCTCCATCAATAGTTTTAGGAACTCCAACAACTTTTGTAGAACAATTATTTTTCATAAAATATTCCGCTAAAATTGCTGCATTGGTATTGGAATCATCACCCCCAATTACTACTATCCCATCAAAATTATTGGCTTTTGAACACTCTAAAGATTTTTGAAGCTGCTCTTCTGTTTCAATTTTTGTTCTTCCCGATCCAATTAAATCAAATCCACCCTGATTACGGAAATTTTCAAGCTCTTCTTTTTTAAGCTCTTTAAAGTTACAGTCTACTATTCCGCTTGGACCTCCCAAAAAACCAAATAGCTGACTTTTACTATTCAAGCTTTTAAGAGCATCAAAGAGCCCTGTTATAACATTATGTCCGCCGGAAGCCTGCCCACCAGAAAAGACAACCCCAATTTTTAAAGGATTGTTCTCCTTAGTCTTTCCTTCTACAATTTCAACAATCTCTTGCCCAAAACTGTTTTTAAAAATAATTTTTAAATCCTCAACATCAGCAAAAGCTGATGTCTTTTCCTTTTTTTTCACTGTTAGTTTTGAAATATTTTTTAATAAATCAGGAAGAGCCGGCTTGAATGACAATCTTTTTTTTTGAAGAGGACTAATGTTTTTCATGGGAAACCCGCTAT
This sequence comes from uncultured bacterium, assembly GCA_964400755.1. GTDB lineage: Bacteria > Chlamydiota > Chlamydiia > Chlamydiales > SM23-39 > CAYNVX01. The sequence goes on from CAYNVX010000036.1 coordinate 11,087, forward strand.
TTTTTTAATATCTTTTTTTTATTATTTATCATAATTATTAATAATTTCCACTATAAAACAAACCTTGAAATAATATTAGATATAATAGACAATTAATGAGCGTAGTAGATGAGATGTTAAAAAAAATATGAATAAAGAAAAAATTATTGCAATTATCCCCTCTAGGTTCAATAGCTCAAGGTTCCCCGGCAAGCTTTTATTTAACATTGCCGGCAAGCCCCTTTTAGAACATACCTATAGAAATTCTCTTCTTTGTAAATCCTTAGACGAGATCTTCGTAGCTACAGATAGCCAAAAAATTAAAGAACATATGGATTCATTAAATGCTAAAGTTATTATGACATCTGAAAATTGCATAAACGGAACTGAAAGGATTGTTGAAGCTGTAAAGATGAACCCCTTTTTACAAGAATCAAAAATCATCGTAAATATTCAAGGAGACCATCCAACTATCAACCCTAAAACAATTGATGCAATTGTCGATTTATTAAAAAGCGATGATCAGGCTTATATCGCAACAGCAGTCTGCCCTATTTCCTACAGGGAAGCAATATTCCCTGATAAGGTGAAATGTGTCTTTGATCAAAACAATAATGCCCTTTATTTCAGCAGATCCGCAATTCCCCATTCTAAAACAAAAGAAACCCAAGTTTACCATTACCATATCGGTATCTACGTTTACAAAACCGAGTTTTTAATGAACTATCATAATTTAAAAAAATCTCCTTTGCAGGAAGCTGAAGATCTAGAGCAGTTAAAATTTTTAGAAAATGGCTATAAAATAAAAGTAGCTATAGTTGATGAAATACCTTTAGGGGTAGATATTAAAGAAGATGTTTTAAAAGTGGAAAAATACCTATGTCAATAAAATATATATTCGTTACAGGCGGCGTAGTTTCGTCTCTTGGAAAAGGCCTTACCTCTGCCTCTATCGGCATGCTGTTAGAAAGCAGAAAAATAAAAATTGCCATGTTGAAACTCGATCCTTATTTAAATGTCGACCCCGGCACAATGAGCCCCTTCCAACATGGAGAGGTCTATGTTACCGACGACGGCGCTGAAACAGATCTTGATTTAGGACATTACTACCGCTATACAAACTCTCCTCTTTCCAAAGCTTCCAATACTACTTCCGGACAAATCTATGATTCCGTTATCAAACAGGAAAGAAGAGGAGATTATTTAGGTAAAACCGTTCAGGTAATTCCTCATGTAACCGATGAAATAAAAAACAGAATATTGTCCTGCGCCG
>CAYNVX010000037.1:0-12295 GCA_964400755.1 uncultured bacterium
TTTATTTCGATTATTATAGGACTGCTATCTTCCTTTATTTCAATTTTGCTTTTGAAAAAAGTTCATGTTAAATCCTGCCCCGTTAATTATCACAATCCCGAACAGATCATAACTTTGGAAAGGGCAGCAAAACATATGCAGCGCTTAAAGTTTTCTTCCTTTGGTGAAACACATGACAAAGCATCAAAAATATTAAAAGAAGTTAATGATCTGACAAAACATGTTAAAGATAAAACAGAATATACTCTTAGTACTTCCGAATATACTCAAGTAGAAAAGATTTTTGGCTATATGCAGATGATAAGTATTTGCTTAATCGCTTTTGCTCATGGAGCAAATGATGTTGCAAATGCTATTGGCCCTGTTGCAGCAGTAATTGACACACTAAAGGCCCATACCATAGAAATTCAAGCCTCTATTCCTTCTTGGATATTATTACTCGGCGGTATTGGAATAGTAATTGGCCTTTCAACTTGGGGCTGGAGAATTGTAGAAACTATTGGCCATAAAATTACACAGTTAACGCCGACAAGAGGTTTTTCTGCTGAGATTTCTGCTGCTCTTACCATTTTATTTGCATCCAAACTTGGTCTTCCTATCTCAACGACTCATTCCTTAGTCGGAGCAGTTTTAGGAGTAGGCCTTGCAAAGGGTATCGGCGCTCTTAATTTACGAACTTTAAGAGAAATAGTTACTTCCTGGATAATTACAATTCCCTCTTGCGCCATTTTAAGTATTATAGTCTTTTATCTTCTAAAACTTATTTTTTACTAAAAAAATAATTTCTTTTTTAAGTTCGAATTATCTATATAGATAATTATGTAGGCTATGAGGTTTCTTTTGTCTGATATTGACTATTTAGCTAATGAGCTAATTCAAAAAATAAAACATTATCTAATCACAAATATGGGTAAAGTTGAAAACGAAGCTTCAACTGAAGAGTTTTATTTTGCATTGTGTATGGCCCTTCGAGAAAGAATAATGATAAATTGGACTACAACCCTACACTCACATGATGACACTCAAGCCAAAACTATTTATTATCTTTCAATGGAATATCTTCCTGGAAAACTTTTAGGAAGTATTACAACAAATATTGAAGCACATGAAATTTTAGCAATAGCATTAAAAAAACTTAATCGGAATTTTGCTGATATTCTAGCATGTGATCCTGAACCGGGCCTTGGAAATGGCGGACTGGGAAGATTAGCCTCTTGCTTTTTAGATTCCTTGTCCACTTTGAAATATCCTGCATGGGCTTATGGTCTTAGATATCATTATGGTATTTTTGAACAGGAAATATGGAATGGATTTCAGGTTGAGCGCCCTGACTGCTGGCTTTTGAATGAAAACCCTTGGGAGCTTAGAAAAGATGGACATGCAAAAAATATCCATTTTGGTGGAAAATTAATTTCAGGAACCAACCGTCATGGAGATGAAGTCTTCGATTTAGAAGATTATGAAGAAGTAAGAGCTCTTCCATATGATATGCCCATGGTGGGTTATCCGGACGATGGAAAATTCTGCGTCTCAACTTTGAGACTTTGGTCTACAAAAGAATCTCCAAGAAACTTTCAATTGCAAAGATATAACTCTGGACAAGTTGGCGAAGCTAAAGAAAACACCTCATTAACTGATGTTCTATATCCTAATGACAACCATGAATTAGGAAAAAGAATTAGATTAAAACAAGAATTTCTTCTGGTATCCGCTTCTTTGCAAGATATAATTCAACATCAGCTTCGGATAAATGGAGATGTAAAAAACCTTCCCGATAAAGCTCAAATACAGATAAATGATACGCACCCTGCATTGATCATAGCTGAATTAACTAGAACTCTAATAAAAGATCATGACCTGACATGGGATCAAGCTTGGGAAGTTACTCAAAAGACCTGCAACTATACAAATCATACCGTTCTAAAAGAATCCTTAGAAGAATGGAACGAACAGAGGGTAAATGACCTTTTACCAAGACAGTATAGAATGATACAAAAGCTAAATCAGAGATTTTGCGATAAAGTCAGAAAAGCTTACCCCCATAATGAAGAAAAAATAAAAAGAATGTCTCTGATTGAAAATGGACAAATAAGAATGGCCCATTTAGCAATAATCGGATCTAATAAAGTAAATGGTGTGGCAGAGCTCCATACTGAGCTATTAAAACATCAGCTCTTTAAAGATTTTTTTGAATTATACCCTGAAAAATTTATTCCTATCACTAATGGCATCTCTCAAAGAAGATGGCTATTACACTGTAACCCAAATCTTTCAGACCTTATAACCAAATTAATCGGCAATAAATGGATCTCCCATTTTCCTGAAATAGAAAATTTAGCTAAATTCGCAAATGACAAAAATGTTCAAGAAGAATTTTGGAAAATAAAAAACAAAAACAAGGAAAATCTCTATGATTATCTCTCCAAATATAATGCGATAAGAGATCATAAGGGGAAAATTATCGACCATTCTCCAATATTTGACACTACCGATGTTTTAATTGACCTGCATATTAAAAGGCTCCATGAATATAAAAGACAATTACTAAATGCCCTTCATACTATTATTTTGTATCAGGAAATAAAAAAAGATCCTAATTCCCACAAAATTAAAAGATATGTAATTGTAGCCGGCAAAGCTGCCCCCGGATATGAAGTTGCTAAACAAGTAATTACCCTCTTTTGCTGCTTGGCGAGAACAATTAATGAAGATCCTATCGTTAGCAAACAATTAAAAATATGTTTCGTAGAAAATTATAATGTATCAAAAGCTGAAATACTTATCCCTGCTGCTGATCTATCGCAGCAAATATCTACAGCAGGCAAAGAAGCCTCAGGAACAGGCAATATGAAACTTGCTTTAAACGGAGCTTTAACAATAGCTACTAGAGATGGCTCAAATATCGAAATGGAAAACTCCATTACAGAAAAATGGTGGCCTTTTGCCTTTGGAGCAAGCGTTGAAGAAATAGAAAACTTAAAAAAAGATAATCAATATATAGCTTTTGATTATTATTCAAACAATCCGCTAATAAAAAATGCTGTCGATGTTTTAAAAGATGGAACTCTTGTAAAAAATGAAGATGAACATAAAGCTCTTTTAAATTTATATAATAGCCTACTTGAATGCTCATATCATGGTTTTGCAGACCCCTATTTTGTTATAAAAGATCTTCCTAGTTATTATGAAACACAAAAAAAAGTAGAAGAGCTCTTCTTAGATAAAAACAAATGGGCAGAATATGCTATCCATAATATTGCAGGCATGAAAAGGTTTTCATCAGACAGCGTTATTAATAACTATGTTAAATCAATTTGGAATATTGATACCTGTCCATTAAATCCATTTATTTTAGAAAAAGTAAAACAAGAATTTGAAGAACACACTTTAAGCTACGTTAGAAAAGAAAACTTAAGTTCCTAAATATTATCATCAAATATCTAATTCTCTCCGTACCTATAAGATCTTTCTTTTTCTAACTTAAAGTAGTTTTCTTTCTTTAAAGACTCATACTTATGATAAAACAAGAAAAACATCACAATAATAAAAATAACTAAAAAAATTAAAAACTTTTTCATAACCTAACTTCCTTTTTCTAATAGAGGCAAGCCCCACTTATTTTTTATTTCATTAAGCTTATTATCTCTTTGGAGATTCTTTAAGCCTCTATTAAAAATCTTTAACAGTTCGGCATTCTGATCTTTTTTAGTTATCATTTTTATACCGCTCTTTGTCAAAGGAGGATAAAGAATAGCAAACCTTGTGCTATAAAGGTCTATTATATATTTATTAGCGGGAATAAAATCAGCAACTGCTGCATCGATGTTATTATCGATCATATCATCTAACATTTCTACAATTGAATCATAAGGTTCGATAAATATTTCAGGATTTTTCTCAAGTATCAAACTACTATTATTACCTCTAATTACACCGACGTGTCTATTAGAAAGATCCATCATTGACTTAATTTTAGATTGCTTATAGGTAATTAAAACAGGTCCTGTAGGCAAAAAAGTATTAGAGAAGTCATACTTGGCAACATTGAAATTATATGGATCCAAAGAAGAAAATATTGCATCAAATCTATCATTTTCTAAAAAGCTATATTTTGTATCCCAATTAGCCTCGATAGTTAAAAATTCAATTTTTTGATCCTTGGCAATATCTAGTAATACTTCTTCAACAAATCCATAAACATAAGATCCCTGCCCTTCAAAATCTTCAGGATAAAATGTTCTATCAATCCCAATTCGATAAGGTTTATCTTTTATTGAACAGGAAAAGATAAAAACAAGAAAAAAAAGAGCTATATATTTGCTGAATTTAAAATATTTATTCATAATTTTGTACTATTGTTCCTAATTTCATATTATGCTTAATGATCTTTTTATTTGAAAATTTATTTGAAAAAATAGAAACTTTTTTCGCAAGAACATAACAAAAGATCCAAATATGTATTTAAACAAAAAAAAAGCATACATCTTTGTTACTTTGGGTGAATCTGAATCAAAAAATGATTTTGCTTTTTTTCAAAAAGAATTATTAAAGAAATCTTCTAAAAAAAAACCAAATCTTTTCGATAAGCTTTTTACAAAAAACATTTTAAAAAAAAACTTAAAAAAAACAGAAATCGATTATAAACAAATCTCTTTTTATGAAAATACCCAAAAACTCATTATGTCTATTACTAAGCTAACAGATATCCCCTGTTTTTCTTTTTATCTGTTATTGCCTTCTACACATGAAGAATTTTTCGAAAATATAGAAAAGTGCAATGCTGATGAATTTTATATCTTTCCCTTCTTCCCCCAATTTAGCTATGCTACCACAGGTATTATCGCCTCATACTTTGAAAAAACCGTTAAAACAAACCTTTTAAAAAAATTCTTGTGGATAAAATCTTATTGTTCTAGCAAGCCTTATATTTATACATATCATAAATTGCTTAAAGATTTTATCGACTGCAATAATTTATATGAGAAAGAGACTATTTTTCTTTTTACAGCCCATAGCATCCCTGAAAATCTTATTAATGATGGAGATGTATATGATATCGAATGTTTGACCTCTTTTCAAAATATCTTAAAAAACTTCCCATATATTGTTGGAAGGATTGGTTTTCATCCCTTTTTCTTTGAAAATAATTTAAAACCAACTGTAAAAGATATATGTACAGACATTAAATATATTGCAAAAGATAGAAAAAATATTATTTTCATTCCTTTTTCTTCTTCTTTGGAATATCCCAAAAGCCTTAAAGAAATTGAGCTGTTATTTCCAATGATTGAAAAACAGGAATTAAAACCTTTCTTAGCTCCTTCAATTAATTTTCATCCCAACTGGATAAAATCTATTCTTGAAATTATTGAAGAGAAAAATTTTGTGAACAATCAAATGCTTGTATATTCTTAAAAAGCATGATTAGCACAAAAAGTAAAATTAAGAATTTTTTAATAAAAAGTTTAATTAACCTTTATAAGTTATTTAACAAAGCTAAAATTAATTATTTTGATCCTTCTTCTCCTAAAATATTAATCCTTACTACTACTACAATTGGAGATTCTCTTTGGGCAACCCCCTCTATTAGAGCTCTCAAAAAACATTACCCGAAATCCTATATTGGTGTTTTAGTAATAAGCTCCGGCCATCAAATTTTAAAAAACAATCCTTATATTGATGAGATTTATTGCATTAAAGAACCTATAATTTTTAATTTCTTTGATGTCTTTAAAAAATTAAGAGCGCAAAAGTATCAAATCTGTTTTGTTTTTCATACCTCACAGCGCCCGATATTGCCGCTATGCTCATTTTTGAATTTAGAAAAAATTATAGGAACAGAAGGTCTAAATAAAAATCTAGATTTTCTACTCGATATTGCGGTTAAAAAAGAAAAGTCCCATGAAATTATTAAACGATGCAACCTCTTAAAAGAAATAAAGATAGATTCTCAGAATTATTCATTAGATCTCTTTTTAACTGATAAAATTCGAAACCAGCTTTTTGAAACCTTCCCATTAAATAGCACAAAACCTCTGATATGCATCCACCCTGGGGCTAATGATCATTATAAATGCTGGCCTTCAAAACATTTTATCGAGCTGGGAAATATGATCAAAGATCAGATCGACTGCGATCTTTTTATTTCAGGTTCTTTGAAAGAAAAAGATCTTGTAGAAAAGATCTCTTCTCAAATTAATGAAGCGGTTTCCATCATAGGTTTACAATTAGAGACCTTTTTTGCATTTATTGAAAAAATGGATCTTTTAATCACTAATGATACAGGACCTCTGCATATAGCCATTGCCTTAAAAACAAATAGCGCAGCTTTTTATACGCCTACTGACCCTAACATTTGCGGACCATTTATGGTTGACAACAGCATAACCATAACAAATGAAAAGTCCTGCAAAAAATGTATAAAAAGAAAATGTCCTCATCCCTTTTGCCTTGAGCAAATCAGACCAAAAGAAGCCTACAAAACTATTTTTAACAAATTTAATTTTACAAAATATAAAAAATAATTCTTTCCAAAGTCCAAAGATGTTATATAATAAAATAAGAGACGTATATGATATTATAAACAATATATATATTTGTGTGAGTTAAACGATGAAAAAAAAATTATTTTATCTAGGAATCTTATTACTTTTATCCGGATGCGAAACCAGCACTTCAATAGTTAACAATGTAGATGAAAGAGAAGCTAATGAAATCGTTGTATATCTAGCTTCTTATGGAATTGCCGCGCAAAAAGTTCAGGGAGCAACCTCTCAAACTGCTGGAACAACAGCTAGCATTCAATATAATATTATGGTCGACAAAGATAAACAACTCTCCGCTCTCTCTGTTTTAAACAGCAGCGGTCTTCCTAGAAAACAGGGAACTACATTATTACAACTCTTCCCCGCTGGTGGATTAATGACCACAGATAAAGAAGAAACAATTAGATATCAAGCAGGATTGGAAGAAGAACTTGGGAATATTATACAAAAAATAGATGGTATTTTAGATGCAGACGTACAAATATCTTTCCCTCCGACTAGTGAAATTGGAACTGAACAGTCAAAAATAAAAGCTGCAGTATATGTTAAGCATCAAGGCGTCTTGGATGATCCAAACCAACATTTGGAAAGTAAAATAAAAAGATTGATTTCCGGCAGTATTGATGGACTTAACTATGATGATGTTTCTGTTATATCTGACAAATCAAGATATTCTGATATCACTTTAAATTCTAAATCACAACTAATTGGACCTAAATCACTAGAAAAAGAATATGTGAGCATTTGGTCGATAATAATGACTAAAAGCTCAGCAAAACGTTTTCGTACAATTTTCTTTATGATGACCTTGATAATATTGGGTTTTGGATCAGCCCTTGGTTGGTTAATCTACAAATTTTATCCGTTTTTACAAAAAACAATAAAAGAAAAGTTTCCGACAAAAGAAAAATAAAATAGGTTTGTAAATGAAACCTCAGGTTCGAATAATTGTTAAGGGTCTTTTAGAAAAATGTTCCGAAAAGGAAAGAAATAAATTATATAATTATCTTTCTGAAGATGAATTGACCAAGCTCGACAAAACTTTTCCTCCTTCCTATGAGATTGATGAAAAAAATTTCTTCCATGACGGGCTCATAGATACAATCCACTATTCATGGTTCATCCCTGTTTTGAAAATCTATCCAGATAAAGAAAGTTCCCTATTTTTATTATCTATGTCACCCTCATATCAGGAACATCTCTCAAAACTTTTAAACATTAATGCTCAGAAAATTCAACTATCTAAATTGGCTATTGGCTATTTTAGAGAAATCTTACAGCAAGCAATATTAGATAAAGAAGAAAGCCTTCTTCCAATTGAATATCTCCCCTCTTCAAAATTAAATATACTTTTAACACTTTCGAAAAAACAGCTGATCCTTCTGATTGATTATCTTTCCATGTACGATTTAGCGCTTGAGCTAAAACATATTGTTGAAACAAAGACACTAAAAAAGATCTATAGCTTTTTATCTGAAGATGAAAAATCGTTTTTACAAAAAATAATAAAACACAATCCTTTTTATCCATCTTCAAGAATGAAGCTGGAACATGCAGACATTAGTGAAAAAAAATTTAAGACCTACCTTCATAAATATGGAATTAACAGACTATCTAAAGCCCTTTCAGGCGAGAGCATGGACTTGCTTTGGTATATCTGCCATTATTTAGATATAGGAAGGGGCACAGCCCTTTTTAAAGCTTGTGCGAAAGATAAAATTTCTGGTGTTTCAGAAATTATAACATCGCATATACTTCAAATTTGCAAAATGATTAAAACAAAAGATTAATTATGAAATTCTTTTCAAGTTTATTTAAAGAAAAAGAGATCCATATAGCTCCTGGAGAAAAAATAATTCCTGCTAAAGAATTTTCTACACTGCAAGAAGCTATTGAAATTTTAAACGAAGCAAAAGATGAAGCTGTAAAATTTAAAGAACAGACTTTAGAAGAATGTGATGTTTTAAAAGAAGAAGCTAAATCTCAAGGATTCGATGAAGGACTAAAGCAATTAAATGAACATATATTACAACTTGATGAAACCTTAAAAACTATAAAAGAAGATCTTAAGAAAAAAATTCTTCCATTAGCTCTTAAAGCTGCAAAAAAAATTGTTGGGGAAGAATTAAAAATAAACCCGGAAAGAATTACAGATATCGTTATTCAGGCTTTAAAACCTGTTCTGCAACACCATAGAGTTAAGATTTATGTGAATAAAGAAGATTTAGCTCATCTAGAGAAAGATAAACAAAGAATAAAGAGTGTTTTAGAACAGATTGAAAGTTTTTCAATTCTCGAACGTTCAGATATTAAAGCGGGAGGTTGTATTATAGAAACAGAAAGTGGTATTATCAATGCTCAGCTTGAAAATCAATGGCGAGCAATAGAATCCGCTTTTGAAAAGTTTATGAATAAATAAAAATTTAGGTAACTTTAATGGTCAATTATCTCAAAAGAAATAATAGTGCTTTAATAATATGCCTTTTCTTTATTTTATTTATGACCGCATCTTCTCTTTGTGCACAACCTGTAGATTATGTTGATCAAACCGGCACTCCTTCATTAATAACAAGGCTTGGTGTTCTAGCAGGTATTGCCGTTCTTCCTTTTGCAATCATGCTGCTAACCTCTTTCATGAAAATTATTATTGTGCTCTCACTACTCAGAAATGCTCTTGGTGTACAACAAACACCTCCTAACCAAGTTTTAAACGGAATAGCTCTTTTGCTAACGATCTATGTGATGTTTCCAACTGGACTTGCCATGTATAATGCTTCAAAAGATGTAATTCAAAAAAGTCCCACTGAAATGTTCTCAGCACAATCTGCTGAATATCTAATGAATGTTGTTGATGCCTCAAAAGAACCATTGAGAAATTTTCTACAGAGAAATACTCTAGCCAAACATATGAGAAGCTTTCATCAAATAGCATATAAAATCTTCCCAGAACCCTATAAAAGTGAATTAAAGCAGAGTGACTTTCTTGTATTAATTCCATCTTTTATTACCAGCCAGCTGAAAGCTGCCTTTGAAATAGGCGTATTGATCTATCTTCCATTTTTTGTAATCGACCTTGTAACTTCCAACATTCTTCTTGCGATGGGAATGATGATGCTTTCACCTTTGACTATTGCTCTGCCCATTAAGTTATTACTGCTTGTCATGATTGACGGTTGGACAATATTAGTACAAGGATTGGTATTAACATTTAAATAAGAGAAATATAATGTTCCAAAGTGAAGTATATCAATTAACCTATCAAGCTCTAATATTGATTCTGATATTATCAGGACCTCCTATTATTATCAGTATGGTACTAGGTCTTATGGTTGCTGTTTTTCAAGCTGCTACACAGATACAGGAACAAACTTTATCTTTTACCGTAAAACTTTTTGCAACAATTTTTACTTTGATCGCTCTCGGCGGCTGGCTTAGCGCTCAAATTGTTCAATTTGCAAATAAAATTTTTACTAATATTCCATATTGGAATTCATAGATGAACTCCCTTTCTGCAACAGATTCATATCTAAACCTTCTATTATCATTCCCTCACCTTAATCCAATGACTGTTCTTGCCGCTGTTTTTTTAGCTATGGCAAGACTTCTTCCAATTATGGTCTTGGCTCCATTTTTTGGAACAAAGTCAGTGCCTAATGCCATAAAAATAATGTTTTCCCTAGCCTTGGTTGCAATAATTTTACCTCAAATTTTACTCTCATTAAAAGCTGAAATACCCTTTGACATATTATTTATTGGATACTTCATCAAAGAGCTTTTTTTAGGATTCGTTTTGGGCTTCTTGGTCGCTATCCCCTTTTATGTTGCACAAGGTTCCGGCAGTTTAACCGATTTTATGAGAGGAGCACAATCCCTTCAGGTTACTGATCCAACAACTAGCTCACAAACTGGCCCTGTCGGTATTTTGTATAATTATGTTTTAATTGCCATTTTTTTTATTATTGGCGGACCTTTTCTCTTTATTGAAGCGGTTGGAAAATCTTTTAGCCTTATTCCCATTAACCATTTTTTTAATCCCGGTTTTTTTACATTGAAACTTCCCTTCTGGCAATTAATAGTGGGACTTCTAAATTATATATTAGGCATGTCGATTCAACTTGCAGCTCCTGCTCTAATCGGAGTATTAATGGCAGAAATGTTTTTGGGTATTGCAAACAGGCTTGCACCACAAATTCAGATTGTATTTTTGGGTATCTCTCTAAAATCCTGGGTAGGCCTAGGTATATTATCCGTTGCCTGGTACTTCATTGTACAACAGCTTGCAAAAGAGTCTTTTGCCTGGCTAAAAATCATAGAAAGCACTTTGCGTCAGCTTACATTATAAATGTAGTTTTATTGTTTTTTTCATAGACAATTTCTTTTTAAAATCTATAATAATTACACATTAAATTTAATATAAAAAAATGGCAATCCCTGTCCTTTATTCAACTACAGAAAGAATCTGTGAAGAAATTAACAGTAAAACTGCTGTTAATAAAAGCTATATAAAATATTTACATGCCAGATATTCATTTTTAATAACTAAAATTGAAAAATACCCTTTAGACATAGATCTATTAGCCAAATTACAAAAAATAATTGAAAACTTGGGAAATATAGAAAGCTTTTTAAAACAAAAAAAAAGACTCTGCTTTGCAAAACAAACTACAATAGCAACCGCTTCCCAAACTGGCCATTTAACAATTCAACCTGCTTTATGTATTAATCCCTCACATGAAAATCCAAGCCCTGTATTGAGAATTGAAAAACCTCTCGTCGGTGAAGAAATTTTTCAATCGCTCTATGATTACTTTTATATTGTTGATTTAGAAGATTTAAAAAGAAAAAAAGATGAAATAGACGATCTTATTTCTTATTTTTTAACCAAACTCGAATCACGCATAAAATTCTTATCGTTTATATTCAGAATTCCAAACGAATTTTACCAGACATCAGATGCAATGGTATGTCTAAGAATTAAAGCCTTGCGAAATTATATTTTTTTCAACGAAGGAGCCTATGCTTTAGGATATTGTTTGTGGAAGACTTTTTGCAAACTCTATCCATTTTTAGAAGAACATAAAAGAACACCTGAAGATCAAGTCATAAATATCGTAATGAGAAATTATGAAAAAATTATGTTAGTTTCTGAAAAAGAACGACAAAAATTAGTTAACTCATTTCTTTTTGAACATCTATAAGAGCATCAATAAACCTATCTATATCTTCATGAGTTGTGTAAATTCCCAAAGAGGCTCTTGCTGTAGCAGGAAGGTTAAAGCGATGCATTGTCGGCTGTGCACAATGATGTCCTGTTCTAATAGCTATTTTTTTTGCATCTAGTAAGGTTCCTATATCTAAAGGGTGAAGGCCTTCAATAATAAAACTGTTGATCCCCGATTTTTCTTTTGCCTCACCAACTATTTTCAATCCTTTAATTTTCTTCATTTTTTCTGTTAGATAATTCAACAGCTCTTCTTCTCTTTTATGAATATTTTCCATTCCTATCTCTTGGAGATAGTCTATTGCTTCTTTCCATGCAACAATTTCTGCAATGGTTGGGGTTCCGGCTTCAAATCTAAGCGGAGGTTTTTGATATGTTGTCTCTTGCAGAGTTACTCTTTCAATCATATCTCCACCACCCTGAACAGGTGGCATCTCTTCTAAAATTTCTTCTTTGGCATATAAAGCGCCAACTCCTGTCGGACCATACATCTTATGTCCGGAAATAGCATAAAAGTCTACATCTAGAT
>CAYNVX010000038.1:0-10255 GCA_964400755.1 uncultured bacterium
ATTTATATGAAGGTTATTAGCTTAGACTGTGGTCCTAATTTTTGGGACCATTATATGGAGAGGTAAGTTTATCAGAACATATGCAACAAGTTAATCAAAAGTCTAAAGCAGGACAAGAAATAAGAATACTTGATATTGCTGCAGACACTGGTAAATTTGGCATTTATGAATGTTTGCATGATTGTTATGATGGAGCGCTTTTTTCTCAAAAGTTAAAAAAAAATACCAAGAGGTATTATGGAACTGCAGGAAGAGATTTTATTAAGAAAATAATTGATAACAAAGAAAGTATTATTCAGAGAATAAATGAATTAACTGAAGAATTCATTGAAGAAAAAATTCCTTTTGATTCGGATGGACAAGTAAAAAGAGCATTACATAAATTTGCTTTAATTGCAGCAGCAGGAGAATTAGCCACAGAGTGGGGTATTACAAATTGGCCTGCAAAGGAATCTTTTAAAGCGACATCAATAATTTTGGATAATTGGATAAAAAATAGAGGTGGTTATACTGCTCAAGAAATTAAAGCAGTATTAAAACAAATCCGACATTTCTTGGAAAAGCATGGAGATAGCCGATTTGCTAATTGGGATGAACAAACTTTTAATAAAATAGTTAATCGAGCAGGATTTAAAAAATATGTAGATGGAGAAATATATTTTTATATATTACCTGAAGTTTTTAAAAGAGAAATTTGTGCTGGGTTTGATTATAACTTTGTTTCTAAAGTTTTGTTAGATAAAAAATGGTTAATTCCAGATTCTGAAGGTAATTTTACTAGATCAGAAAATCTTCCAGATTGTGCAAAGAATATGAGGTGTTATAAGCTAGATGGAGAGATAGTTTTTTCAGAGGATATTTAAAAATAAGTGAGATTCAAGAGAATGGTGAGATGATATCTTTTCATCTCACATATCTCATAATTCTCACTAAATAAAAACTATTAATATTAAACAATAAATTAATAGATTTACTTAATGATTTCGATATACAGGTGGGAGAGATGGATAATAAAAGATTCTGGGCATATTACTGGAAAAAGAAAGGTCATGTAAGTAAGAAACTTGTAGAAAACTGCAGAGCTCTTGATATTACAAAAGCATACTTGGAGGTAATGGCAAAAGCACCTATACCAAATTGTGATCCATGGCGATTAGAGATTCAGATTGGAAATGCTTTGTGTTATGCAGATGTTACTAAAACTAAATGTAATTTTGGTGGTTATCGTTATTGGTTTTTATGTCCTATCTGTCGTAAAAGAGCTAAAAAACTCTATTTTAATGCTGATTATTTCCTTTGCCGTAAATGTTTAAATTTATCTTATTCTTCGCAACGAAAATCGTATTTAGAACGTTGCAGACATATGGAAAAATGTATAGAGAAAAAACTTGAAGACAAAGGAGGAAGTATTAGTAAGAAACCAAAAGGTCTGCATAAAAAGACTTTTGATGAATTGCG
This sequence comes from uncultured bacterium, assembly GCA_964400755.1. Lineage (GTDB taxonomy): Bacteria > Chlamydiota > Chlamydiia > Chlamydiales > SM23-39 > CAYNVX01. Next base: position 1,459 of record CAYNVX010000038.1, read on the forward strand.
TAGTAAACATTGGAAGTATTTTATGAAAGCAGATCAATATATCGGAAAATTAGAAGACAAGGGTCTGGCATATTCATTGGAGGTAATTAAATATTTTACTTTTATTTAATTGCAAATTAAATAAATGTCTTAAATTGATTTTTCACTATTGATTAATTTATAATTACATTACTTATTAAATTTTAGTTTTAACTTTCTTAATATTAGGAAATAATAAATGCGTTCTGAGGATTTAAAACTGCTAATGAAAGGCAAAATTCAGAAATTTAAGAAGTTATGGAATTTTCAATCACGAAAGGTATAAATGTTAAAAAAAACAAAATATAAGATCAGATCATTCCTAATCTTTATCATTTCAGTTGTTATCAGTACTTTTTTGTTCTCTTGCCAGGGAAAAAATAGAATGCGGCAAGAGTATAATGCTTATGTAAAAGGATATGACGCTGCCAAAGATAGAAAACCAAAACCTGCATTTTGGGCTGATAAAGTTGAAAAAGAAGGATATGAACAGGGCGGTAAAGATTTACAGTCAGAAGATGCTAGCTCATCTAGTATAGAATTCAGATATACTGAAGAAGAAATTAATGCTCTTCAAAATAAATGGACAACTTTTGAAGAAGTTGTAGCAGCCGCTTTTAATGGAAATAGTGACGCGATGTTTATGTGTGGACTGCGATTTTTATATGGGGGAGATAGCCTGCCTATTGATGTTGAAAAAGCAAACATGTTTTTTAGCGAAGCTGCTTCATTAGGGCATGCTCCTTCTTTGGAAAAAATAAGATTCATATATCTTGATGACGATCCTAACCCCTTTATACATCAAGTGTATTTGAATTTAATAATAGCTACTGGACATTCAGAATATACTCAGGAATATCATCGAATTCGAAATGAATGGGTTAAAAAAATTGATAAAATGGGTGGTAAAGGAAACGCTGTCGTAAAAGAAATCGAACGACTAGCTCAAGAAAAAATGATGCAAATCGATAAAAATATTATAACACTTAATACTGCAAAAAAAGATCACGATATTGATCTTTTTATTTTAAAAATCGATAATATTACGGCCTTAGATAAACAATATAATATGGATTATTGGCTTTCGATAGCAGGAGTTTCACTTAAATAATCCTATGGGAAACTTTAAAAACACATCAGAATTAATTAGTTAAATATCCTCATATCGATTTATGACATGGATTAAAAAAGGAGAAATGACATGTTTAAATATTTAAAAAGGGGAGCTGTTGGCTTAGCACTTTTAGCAACGATATTTCTGTCTGCAAGTGAATTGAGTGCTGCACCTAGAAAATCGTATACTCCAAAATCCTATTCAATTAAAAGCTACAAAACAAAATCTTATTCAAAGAAGGCTCCTTATGCTGGATACGGAAAACCAAGCAAAGTAAATGGTCTTCCTAAAACTAAAATAACTTCAGGACATGTGAAAAGAACAAATAAAGGATATACATATGTTAATCCTTATGCTAGGAGTAAGTAAATATGGTTTTTATTAAAAAAAAATATTATTTAGTTTTTTAATTACGTTTACCGCGTTTTTTTCTAACGTTATTGCTGAAGAAATAGATCAAGGGTTTTTTATCAGAGATAATAAGCCTTCTTCCGTATCTTGGGATTATGAATCAGATGGAATATGGTGTTTGGAGGCATGGTTTAAAGAAGGGATTCTTAAAACATATTTTAAAAAAGGGCCAAATTCTGATAAGTTTAAATTAGATCTCAATCCAAATAATATTCCTTATAAGCAAGTTTTTGAATATAGGTATACTGGTAAAACTTATGTGTCAAAAAAATGCAATTATTCACAGTTTGATAATGGGTTAAAAATGTGTTCTTTTACATATAAAGCTAAATTTTTAAAACAAGGAGAAAAGATTAAATTTATTGAAGCTGGATTCGCAGAAAGACCAGAAGACTTTATTGATAATGATTTACCAAAAATTGAGATTAGATATGACTTATGCAAGAAGTAAATAACATGAATATATATAAGAAGATCTTTTTTATTTCAATTTCGCTTATGTCAATAGTATTTGTTGGGTTATATACTATGCAATTATATCAAAAATATAAAAAACAGAGAGACTTAGAATACTATTATTCTAAAGAGTTAGAAAATATTTATACTACTGGTTATTCAGTGGATCTAGATGGTCATCTTGCTTGGACCCAATCTTATTTTGAAAAAACCCTTAAGAACATTGAAGGACAAATGCTGAAAGAAGGATTTAACAGATCTCAAATTGAAAAGATGAAAATTGATGGGCTCAAAAAAGGTCAAGAAGCAAGAAGGTTGTGGGATGAACAATATAGAAAAAACGAAAAATAAAAAAGTGAACTGGATTAAAGGGTTAGATAGAATAGCAATTTTGTTAGTGATTCCAATTGCAATATTAGGTTTTTTTTACTTTTCTAATCAATACGCCAAAATTAAAGCTAAAAATGTATATCTTTTAGAAGAAGATTACCTTAGAGCAAAAGAATTTAAGCTATATAATGCACAAACTAATGTTTATGATAAAGAACTTGATGAGTTAACAAAACAATCGATTGCATTGCATATATGTGCTAAAGAAAGAATTATTAAGAATGGCGGAGATTTAAAAGGAGAATTGGTAAATGCAAACCTAAAACAAATAGGTTATGTTCCTACAATAGAAGAGCAAATAATATATTTAATTCCAAGAAAATCTAAACGTTATTCAGTAGGAATTTTAGGCTCATTAGTTTTTTCTCTTATTGCAGCATTATCAATTGGATTAACAACAAGAAGTATTAGATGGATAAAAAAAGGGTTTTATGAAAGGAATAATAATTGAAATATTTAAAATAGGTATTTTTTTGATAGCATTTTTCTTCCTAAAAAGCGATTTAGAAGGATGGATTAAAAAAATTATAAGAGAAGAAAGAAAAGAATCCGAATCTGAGTCTGATAAACAAAACAACTAATTAAGCGTTTTATGTTATGAGTAGTACAATAAAGTCAGAGAATGATAAAGATATTATTGATAAACTTGATGATATTTCATGCACTATATCAGATATGGCATATGATTTAAGGGATGAATTAAAAGATAAATTGGATAAATTGAGTGATAAATTGGAAGACATAAATAAGAACTTAAATTCTATTGCTATTTCTTTAGAAGGAATTCTCGCTTTAATGCCAAAGACAGAGAAAAATTAAATAATAATATTTTTTATATCTAGCAAAATTAATAAAAATCACAACTTATTATCAATAACTTAGATCACTCAAAAATAACTTTTTCAACAAGCTTATAATACTATTTATTTACAAAACTATAGTCTTTTTTTAGTGTTTAATTTATTCTTCGTTGTTTGTATAATCACACCACTTAAAACATAAAGAAATACTTAGGGTTAGTTATGAAAAAACCACAAAAAAGGTAGTAAACGATTTGTAGGTGAATATGCATTTAGAAAAAGAAATTGTTTTAACTAGCTCAAATTTTAATGCTTTTCTTAAGAAACGGCTTGAGGAATTTAGTGAGTTACTAGGTAATAGGCAAGACGGTTATAAATCTGTTTCTGTCCCCGTTCTTCTTAACTTTTCACAATCTCTTTTTAAAGCTAGTAGATCAACGGAAATAACATTTACTCAAAGAACGACCCTCAAGAAAATCATAGCTGATTTACACCAAGCTATTAGGGAAGCGGTAAGTGCTAACGGTAAAGACACAACTTATATAACGGAACTAGATAAAGCGCTTGCCGAATCGAACTGGACGTTCTAGAACAGCATCAGGCAGGAAAATATGACATATACTATACTTAAATATTCTAGGAACAGCTTTCCTAGTAGGTTAAGTTATATATTACGTTAGCTACTTTAAAGAACGCAGGTAAGCTTTTAATAGACTAAGAGTAAAACTTAATTTACAAAGTTATAGCCTTTCTTTTGCGTTTAACTTGTTCTACAATGTTTGTATAATTACGTCTTTTAAAACCAACGAGTATTTAATTATGTGTGATTACGATTTTGATGAAGAAAAAGAAAAGACTGATACTGTAGGGATTATTATTCTAATTGCAGTAGCAATATTTTTTTTATGGATTGCTCGTAACGTATTTACAGCCTATGAGTGGGAAATTAAAGACTACATTTTTGAATCTAAGGAATCCATAGCAAAGTTTTTTAGAGTAATTTTTTGCGGAGAAAAATAAAGAATTAATTATATGGTTAAAATAAAAAAAATTACATTAACTGTAAATAAAATCATTTAGATTGGTCTATTTTTATAATTAATATATAATTTTTTGTGGTTTTAAAAAATAATTTTATTCTGGAGAAAAGCTTGTTATTTAACATAATAGATAAACTTACTATAACTTTAGCAAATTGGGACTTTTGGTCGCTTTTTGTTCTTTTGATATTAATTATTAGCATTAGCTATAAAAACTTATTAGGAACAATTGGTTTATCATTTTTAGTTTTTAAAATACTAGGTTTTTATTGGGGAATAGGATTTTCTATTGTTGGACTTATAGCATGTGTTCTTGAGTTTGGGCATAGGTGGCTAAAGAGTAAAGCTATTGAAATGGAAGCGGCCCTATTAGAGAATATGAATAAAAATATTAATGAAATAAAGTCTAAATTATCCCAAAACCATTAGATGTGTTGGAAAGTGTTTTAATGAAAATTAAAGATGAAAAAAACTGCTTAAGAAAAAAATTTTAGATAGTTATACTGATTTTGAAGACTTTAAAAGAAACTAATAACTACTATTACTCGTTCTTATCATTAACCCATTCAAAAAAGCTTTGTTCACAAATCAATAATCTTCGTCCAGATTTCCTTATAAATTTATCAGCACCATTTTTGTGTTTATTAAAGGCTATATGCCTTAACCCACCAATTGTTGGCCACATATGGAATTCATTCCATTTGCAAAGGGGAATCAATCTATTTTTAGGAGTTTTAGAATCATCTAATTTTTGTTTTTCTAATTCTTCAAGTCTTTTTAACCTATTATCAATTCTCTCTAAAAGCTCAAAGAATCTACTTAATAATTTGATAGATGTTTGTTCCATGAATATACTCCTTTAAATTACGCAATTTTTACGCACTAGACTGCAAAAAAGTGGCATAAAAGAGAAGATAGAAAATTATTTGATCGGTATTTAAGTTATTGAATTTATTAATCTTATTTACTTTCTTTTACGTCAGTATAATGGAGGTGGAGAGAATCGAACTCTCGTCCTCGAAAAGATCCATAAAAATGACTACATGCTTATAGTCTCCATATTAGATCGATAATCACAGAAGACTCCCTGAAAACATATCGATCCGCCATCTCTTTTGTCTCGAACTTCTTCCCAAAGATAGCGAGTATAGAAGAGTCCACACCAAGAAAATATGACAGTAGTAAAATAAGACTCTCGGTCACATCTTAAACTACCGGCAAACATAAACTGTTAGGTTTATATTATGCTGCTAAAGCCATTTCTGGTTCTGCATTTATATTGTTATCGGCTTTTTAAAGAGGCCAACCGATAAACCTCTGCATGCCATTTTTACTTGATTTCCAAGTCGAAACCTGTACACCCCCAATTGAAGTATATCATAAACTAATTATTTTGGCTATATTAGCAGATCGAAGAATTTATGGATATAAACTATTGATATAATGTAAGATAGCAAGCAAAAAGTAGAGATCTTGGAAGTCATTATGTTTGAAGTAGATAAAAATGAGAGTTTTGCCGATAGAGAAGTGAAGGTTTTAAAGGATTGGCAGGATAAGAAAATATTTGAAAAATCTTTGGATAATAGAAAAGATGGCAAGCTCTTTTCTTTCTATGATGGACCTCCGTTTGCAACAGGGCTGCCACATTATGGACATCTACTTGCATCTACTATAAAAGATGTAATTCCAAGATATAAGACAATGAAAGGCTATAATGTTCCCCGCAGGTTTGGGTGGGACTGCCATGGTCTTCCTGTTGAAAATGAAATTGAAAAGGCAAATGAATTATGCGGAAGTGCATATATTGAAAAACATGGAATGGCGGCTTTTAATGATGAATGTCAGGGAATTGTTTTAAGATATACCAAAGAATGGGAAAAGACCATCAATAGAATCGGCAGATGGGTAGACTTTAAAAATACATATCGCACCATGGATTTGAAATTTATGGAGAGTGTCTGGTGGGTATTTAAAGATCTTTATGAAAAAGGGCTGATCTATCAAGGGTTCAAGGTCATGCCATATTCAGCTCAGCTGGGGACTCCTATATCGAATTTTGAAGCAAATTTGAACTATCAGGAAGTTGACGATCCTTCTTTAACGGTGAAGTTTCAATCAGCAGATGACAAAGATACCTTCTTTTTAGCATGGACGACTACTCCTTGGACATTAATTTCCAATTTAGCTTTGACGGTTGGAACAGATCTTGACTATGTAAAAATCAAAGATAACAAGAGCGGAAACTTATATATTTTAGCAAAAGCTAGATTGGATAATTATTTCAAAGAGGATTTTGAGATAGTTGAAGAATACAAAGGGATTGATCTAAAAGGAAAAAAATATGTTCCTATTTTTGATTATTTCAAAGATACGCCTAAAGCTTTTAGAGTTTTAGCCGATAGTTTTGTTTCTACTGAAGATGGTACCGGAATAGTCCATACAGCTCCCGCTTTTGGAGAAGTGGATTTTTATGTTTGCAAAGAGGCGGACATAGAGCTTGTTTGTCCCGTAGATCATAATGGAAGGTTTACAAAAGAGATACCTGAATATGAAGGAATATTAGTAAAAGATGCGGACAAACAGATTATAAAAAGATTAAAAGAAGAAAAGAAAATTTTTCATCATGGTCAGATCCGCCACAGATATCCTTTCTGCTGGAGAACTGATACTCCATTGATCTATAAAGCTGTAAAGACCTGGTTTGTCGCTGTAGAAAAGATCAAGGATAAATTGATTGAGTCTAACAGCAAGATCCATTGGATGCCGGAACATATTAAAGATGGAAGATTTGGCAAGTGGCTGGAAAATGCAAGAGACTGGGCAATATCAAGAAATAGATATTGGGGTACTCCGATACCTATTTGGAAAAATGAAAATGATGATATTTTTGTAATGGGAAGCATCGAAGAACTAGAAAAGCTTACAAATAAAAAAGTGACTAACCTGCATCGTCAATATATTGATGATCTTTCATTTGAATATGATGGTAAAAAATATGAAAGGATACCGGAGGTATTTGATTGCTGGTTTGAATCGGGCTCTATGCCTTATGCACAGAATCATTATCCATTTGAGAACAAAGAAATAACCGAAGAAGGTTTTCCTGCAGATTTTATTGCTGAAGGGTTAGATCAGACAAGAGGCTGGTTTTATACTTTAAATGTAATATCAACAGCTCTATTTGGAAAAAATGCATTTAAGAATGTTATTGTAAATGGAATTTTATTAGCTGAAGATGGTAATAAAATGTCTAAAAGGCTCAAGAACTATCCTGAGCCGGAGATTATGATCAACAAATATGGAGCAGATGCTATAAGGTTATATATGCTGCATAGTCCTGCTGTAAAAGCTGAAGATTTATGTTTTTCAGAAAAAGGTGTTGGGGTAGTTTTAAGACAGTTTATGCTGCCTTTATGGAATAGTTACTATTTCCTTTCAACTTATGCAAAAATCTATAATTGGAAACCTGAAAAAAATCTAAAAAAGCCTCAGGCAGATATTGACCGTTGGATAATTTCTCTTTCTCAAAAATTAATTTTTGAGATGGAAAAACATATGGACAGATATGATCTCTCTTCTGCTGTGGATCCTTTTGTTGATTTTATTGATCAATTAACTAACTGGTATATTAGAAGGTCTAGAACAAGATTCTGGGCAGATGAAGATAGCAGCGACAGACAAGGCGCTTTTAATACATTATATAGGGCTTTAATGACCTTAATTAAGGTTGCTGCACCGTTTATCCCATTTATAACTGAATCGATCTATAAAGAGCTTAGATTGGATAATATGGAAGAATCGGTACATTTATGTGATTTCCCTAAATATGAAGAGGATTTAAGGGATGAAGAATTGGAAAATCAGATGCAATATGTGCAAAGGACTGTAAAGATAGGCCATTCTTTAAGAAAAGAGTATAAGATAAAAGTTAGACAGCCTTTAGCAAAAGCGTTTATTGAGGCTGATCCTAAAATTTTATCATATTTAGAGAATCAAAAAGATTTAATTGCAGATGAGTTAAATGTCAAAGAAGTAGTCTTATTAAAAGACGAATCAAAATTTATCACTATGGTTGCAAAACCTAATTTCAGGGTTTTAGGTAAAAAAATTGGGAAATTAATGAACAAAGCCCAAAGAATAGTTGAGAATTTTGATGCTAAACAGATGAGCCAGATAATAAACGGAAAATCTGTAACTATTGAAATAGAAGGTGAGAAGTTTGATCTAACCAATGAAGATGTAACAATAGAAAGAAAAGTGAAAGAAGGCGTTGCTGCGGGAAGAGATCCGGAAATTGCTCTAGCTTTAGATACCGAATTAACGGATGAATTGATTGATGAGGGTATTGCAAGAGAACTTATCAATAAGATTAATCTTCAAAGAAAAGAATCTCAATTTGAGGTTACTGATAGGATAAAAGTGATTTTCGATACTACCGACAAGGTTAAATCAGCATTTGAAAAACATGAAGATTATATCAAAGGTGAGATTTTAGCTATTGCAGTATCATTTGCAAAATGCGAAGGCTCAGAAATAGATATCAATGGTGAAAAAACTATAATTTCTAT
>CAYNVX010000038.1:10265-12230 GCA_964400755.1 uncultured bacterium
TTCTATAGAGAAAGCTTAAAACTTAAGCTTTCTTCTTGTCTTTTTACGTATAAAATATGTTGAGAATATCAAAACAATAAATGCAGCAGACCATATAACAATTTTAGGTTGTGTTATTTTTTCATATGATGGCTGATAAAGTTTTCCAAAGCGTTCTTGTGGAGGCCAAAAAATTAAGTTTGCCCCGCCTCTTAAATTTGATTGAGGTACAAATCCAAATTCTCTGCTATCGGCGCTATTCGCATGATTGTCGCCAAGGACAAGGTACATTTTATCAGGAATAGTGATACCATATTTTCTTATAAATTCTTTATCAAGAGATCCATTTTTTTTAATTGGAGCTCGTAAATCTTCAAATGGAAAATAAGGATTGCTTGGTGAAGAATTAGATTGTTTTGCATATTCAGTTTGCATGAATTCTACTAAAACAGGATCATTTTTTTTCAAAATTTCTTTTCCCATTAGATAAAGATTCTTGTCTCTAAAATAAGCATATCTCGAAGGGATAAAAAGCTGATTTTTTTTATTTGGACTGACTAGAGTGTTAAATTCAATTCCTAAATTAAAAAACTTTTGAGTGTTTTCAATAGAAAAATCATAAATAGGATGCTCTTTTGAAAGTTTGACTGTAATGCCGCTGAATTTAACTTGGTAAGCCTCCCCGTTAATAAATTCATATGTTCCATCAGGGATATGATTGAATTTAGGAAGAAAAAGAGTGTTTTTTGAATTGTTACCGTAACTTCTTGCATATCCATTTTTAACTATAAAACGAGAGGTATAAAGATTATTAAAAATGGTTTTTAGGGTTTCTTCATTAAGAGGAACTATTGAAGTTGAATAGTTCAATGCAGGGCGGATCCTTCCATACTGGTCAGTTATTATCCTGTTTGAATCTAAGCAAGGATGATGACTTATTTCTAAATAGAGGGGAGCATTTTTAATATCTTTTACAACTTCTCCGCTATATTTAATTAGTTCATCTTTTGTTAAAAGCCTTGCCATAGCGTAGTTCTTAAAACCCCAGATATCGTAGTAATGTTTTATATAGCCTTTATTAAAAAATAAATCTGAATTGTCTGTTTTCAGTTCATGTTGGACTTGTCCTAACTGATTAATTTGCATTTCAGCAAGCAAATGATTCATTTGGTAAAATTTTGCAATTGGATAAATCCCTTGTGTTGTGCGAACAGGGGTTTCAACTCTTCCTTCAAATTTTATAAAAGGGATATGTTCAATCTCTGTGAACCAAGGCTCATCAGCAAATTCTTTTATTTCATTTCCGTTGCTGTCAGTTCCATAAATTTTCCCACCATAAAAATATAATGAATCGCCAGGTTTTCCAATTAATCTTTTGATGAATTGTTTTTTGCCCGGTATGAGATAGAAATACATGGTACTTGTATCTGGAAGGTTAAGATCTTTACTTGTGAATATAACTATATTGCCACGTTTTAATAGAGAAGGATTAAAATAAAAATGAGAAGTTGTTAGAGGTATGTTCAGACAAAAATCATCTTTTAAAACCATTACACCGTCATTTTCTTTTATTGTAGGCCTCATAGATCCTGTAGGTACAGTATGAAATTCAAACCACATCTGTCTGACAATGATAGCAATAGCTAAAGCAAATGCTAAAGCTCCGACAACATCTATCAATTGGTCGAAAATGTTTTTTTTGAGATGTTGTTCGGTAAGTTTTTCTAAATTTTTAGCAGCTCTAGTAGCGGCAAGCTTATCTTCTTTTTTAAGAGCTGTTTGAAGAGATGTTAAAATATTTTCAAAACGTTTTTTTTGTATATCCAAAAGCTTATTTTTTTTACGTCTATAAGCATTATAAACTTGTCTTAGTATCTTTCTGCATTTGCGATAAGAATAAAGTTTCTCTTCCGGATTAGACATTTTTCTACCTAAAAAATTTATACTATTCTACTTGAGGATAGGCTAAATTGCAACAAAAACTCT
>CAYNVX010000039.1:0-12064 GCA_964400755.1 uncultured bacterium
AGAGAGAACTAAAAAAATAGAATAAACAGCCCACGAAAACTTAAAAGTAAATGTTAGTCCGACTAGAAGACAAAATTGCATAGCTGTTGTGACCTTTCCCCATCTTACAGCTTGAAATTCATAAGTAGACAATTTTTTAGTAAATAATAAAAATAGACCGAAGACCAAAAGCGCTAAATCGCGCGAAACCATCATGGCTGCCTGCCAGATTCTAATTTTGCTTTCCAATATGAAAATTACTAAAGCAAAATATACAAAAAATTTATCCATGGCAGGATCAAGAAAAGTTCCAAATTTTGAAACAGATTTGTTTCTTCTAGCCAAATATCCATCTATTCCATCAGATAACATTGCAAGGATAATAGCAACCATACGGACGTAAACGCTATCGATTAAAAACAAAAGAGCCAAAGGAGCTCTTATAAAAGAAATTCCATTAGATAAAGTTATCATCTTCTTCTTGCAGCTTTTTTCTTTTTATAATAGCAAATAAAGGTAATTATCGTAACAAGAAAGGCAACAAAAATAAAAATATTAATTGTTTTTAGGTGAGGAAAAATTGCCTCGTAATTTTTACCAAGAGTAAATACTATCATAAATAATGTTAAGTTTGATGCAAAGCAGGCTATCCCATCCGAAATGACGAATTTAGAGAATTTCATTTTACTCATTCCTGCTGTTAGAAATAGGCAGTTCCTAACCCCAAAAGGTATAAACCTTCCAATTAAAAGGGTATAAAAACCATATTTCCTATAAAAACGCTGTATCTGCCCCAGCCTTTTTTTGGAGACAGTTTTTCTAAACCATTGCATCTCTAAGAGCTTGGGCCCTAAAAGCCTTCCTATCCAATATACAATCCAATCCGATATGTAGCAGCCTAAAAAGAGCCACATGAAGATTATCGGGGCGTTTTCTGGGATAACAGTAGAAGCTAAAATAGCACTTACTATTATCATAAAGTCTTCACTTATAGGGAGATTGAACCCTGCTAAGATCATTGAACCAAAGATTATATAATGTGCGTGGGGAGCATGAGAAAAAATAAAATTAATTATTGAGTCCATATATTTTAAATTAGTAGTTTAATTTTTCAATAATTGAAAAGCAATAATAATTAAAGAAAAATATTATTAAATAAGTATTTTATTACATTTTATTATTAAAATAAAATAAAAATAATAAGTTTAATTTTATTAAAAGTTGTTTACGAGTGCTCGCTTTCTAACGCAGGTTTTGCTGTTGGAATATGGATAGTCTCTTTTTTAGAGGTTATGATGTTAAACTGTTTACCTAAAGAGAGTAGAGCGACAAGCCATACAGCCAATATTATAATAAATAGGATCGCTATATAAGGTGTGCTTGCTCCGATTGATGAAAACATAATTATAAAGCCTTGAACGAGCATCGAGCCGCCAGATTTACCTAATCTAGAGCCTACGCCATCGATAGCCGCTTTTCCTTTAAGCTTACTTTCTCTATCTAAAGGAATGAATGCTATCTCTTTGGTAGCGTCAAAAAGGGTATATTTGCTAGCTCTGCTCAAACAGGTTTGGGCGGCGCCAAAAAAGACACTCATAATTAAGGGGGTGCTTCCAAAAAACATAGCTATGTTGGTCATTGTTTGATCTTTAAATAGTAAAAATGAGAAAAAGCTCATCCCTGTAATTAGAACTATAACGGGAGTAATTAAAGCAGAGAAAGACCAGCTGAATTTTCTTAAGAAGTTGCTGGATAAGAATATAGCTACAACAGTTGCAACTACACCTATATATTTCATAACCTGTCCCATATAAATATTAAATTCACTTGGGTTAGGGTATAGTTGTTTTACCTGATTTTTCCAGACAACTTCAGCGATATGAGTGGTTAGGTTATAAGAGAGGACTATTAGAGCTATACAAATTAAATATTTTGATTTAGCCAGATAGGCAAAGTTTTCTTTTAATGACATTTTAATTTTAGGGGCTTTGACTTGTGAGACACTAGTCTCTTCTAAATGGGAATATTTCATATGAAGGTTTTTAAAAAGTCCAATGATTACAAAACCGCTAATTAAAATTATAACTGTCATATAAAGGATAGATTGTTCCCAAGCTGTTGTTCCATAATGTATCCAGGGTTTAAAAACATTACTAGAAAGATAAATAGCGGCCTGTCCAGATAATATTCCTGAAATATTTGCTCCTACACCAAAAATTGCATAAAATCTTTTTGCTTGGCTAATAGAGGTTACTTCATTGGCGAAGCCCCAAAATAATACAGACAATATGGCGCTTCCCCAGAGTTCGGCCATGACATAAAAGCTTGTAAAGGTCCAGTTTCTAAAGATGGCTAAAAACCCTTTAAGACCTTGAGGGACAATTAGTTCCATTTTATCAGCAATTAGATTTGGATGGAGGACATCCCTAAAAGGGTACAAGAAAAAAGCAAATAGAATAAAAAAGCCTAAGAATATGGATAGCATTATGTAAATAACTTTTTCACGGCTATATTTATTAGATAGTTTTGTAAAAATATAGGTAATAAGCAAGGCCATGGGCAGAATTACCCAGAATTTTATAAAGGGTATAGCTTCTGCACCGGAATGTTTTGCTGTAACTACTAATGTATCTTTAACAGATCTTAAAATATTGTAATTAAAAGCTATCAAGAAAAAAATAAGGAACATACGGATAAATTTGCCAAATTCATTCTTATGGATAGGCCATAAAAAATTTCTTATTTTCCCGAATGTTGGTATGTTATCGGTTGTCATATAAAATCTTTTGTTGAAAACTTTTAGGCCCAAGCAGATCTGTTAGGAGTTTTAAAAAAAAAGGAAATATTCTTGGTAACTCCAAGAAAAATTTATTTTTTAACACTTTTATATCAGCAATTTTTTTGCGTTAAATTTAAGGCTAAGTATATCTGGTTTACTTTATTTTGCAAAGGTCTGCTTTCTACTTTTATTCTTTTTTTATTAAATAAATTATTTGTCGCTTAAAGCTTCTATTCCTGGAAGGTGGCCATATTCAATATATTCTAGTGAAGCACCTCCTCCTGTTGAGACATGTGAAAATTTATCTATTAAGTTTAAATTATTTATTGCTGCAACTGAATCGCCTCCGCCAACGATAGTCGTTGCGGAAATATTAGATAAGATTCGAGCTATAGCATTGGTGCCTTTTGCAAAGTTGGGAAATTCAAATACTCCAAGAGGGCCGTTCCATAAAATTGTTTTCCCTTTTTCCAGCTCTTTTGACCACTTATCGATAGTTTTAGGTCCAATATCCATTCCTTCCCATCCAGTGGGAATATTCTCATTGGTACTTATAATTTTATGATTGGCTTCATTTTTGAAATCATCAGCTATAACAAGATCCATTGGTAAAAAAAGATTTACCTTTTTTTCTTCACATTTTTTCATGATGTTTTTAGCTTCCTCAACCTTATCTTGTTCAAAGATAGATTTGCCGACATCGATACCCTTGGCCTTTAAAAAAGTATAGGCCATTCCGCCGCCAATAAATAAAGAGTCGACTTTTCCTATTAAATTGGTAATAACACCAATTTTAGTAGAAATCTTTGCGCCGCCAACTATTGCAAAAAATGGTTTTTCAGGATTTGTTACACATTTGCCCAGATAGTCAATTTCTTTTTGAAGTAAAAAACCTGCTGCCGATTTTTTCGGAAAATATTTAGTAATAGTATAGATAGAAGAATGTTTGCGATGAGCTGTTCCAAAAGCATCATTTACATATATATCACCAAGCTTAGCTAATTTTTCAGCAAAGGAAGGATCTTTTTCAGGTTTTTCTTCAGCTTCGTAGTATCGTAAGTTTTCTAATAGTAAGACATCTCTCGGTTTTAATTCTTTTGCAAGCTCTTCCACATCTTCACCTATGCAGTCAGGAGCCATTATTACATCGGTATTTAATAATTCGGATAATCTAATAGCGCAATTTTTTAAAGAAAGCTTAGGATCTTTTTTTCCTTTGGGTCTTCCCATATGGCTCATTAATATTAAAGATCCGTCATGATCAATTACATATCTTATGGAAGGAAGGGAAGCTTTTATTCTGGAGTCATCTGCAATTGTTCCGTCATCATTTAAAGGAACGTTAAAATCGACGCGCATTAAGACTTTTTTATTTTTTAAGTCTAAATCCTTAATAGATAGTTTATCCATAAAAAGCTCCTATTTAAAAAATTAAAATTATAGGTCTAAAGAAGAGAAGTCAAGAAAAATTATAATGATTGAAAAGGATTTATGGCCTGTTCAAAATTATTACCTTTTTTTCTATTATTTATCTCAGAGCGTATTGAATATAACAAATCCTGATCAAAATCTTTATTAGCAGCCCATAATAAATATTCTATAGGAATTTCACTAAAACTCCTGCCTTTGTGTTTTCCAAGAGGCATATTTTTTAATAATATGGGTTTCTTCAAACGTTCTAAAAGCTGATGTGTTGTTGTAAAATCTTTTGAGAGTTGTTTGAATACTTCTATATTTACCTTTACATCGCTCATAGCACGGTGAGCGCTTTCTTGTTCAATGTTGAAGTGTTCTCGTAATCTTTCTAAAGAATTTATTGGAGAGTTTCCATAAAGTCTGGCTAAACGAAGCGTGTCGATATATTTTACATCTAAAATTGAACAGGGGATTATATTCCTTTGAGCTTCATTAGCAATCATGCTGATGTCAAAATAAATGCCATGTCCGACAATAATATGTCCATTTATCATTTTTAAAACTTCAGGTAGGATATCTTTGATTTTAGGTTTATTTTGGACCATTTCTTGAGAGATATTGTGGATAGCTTGGGATAATTTAGGGATTTCAATTTCTGGATCAATCAAGGTCTCATAAGAATGGATAATTTCATTGAATGAAAACTTTGCAACTGCAATTTCTATTATCCTATCATTTTTTTCATCAAGACCGGTTGTTTCACAATCAATGCAAATAAAAATATCTTTGTTCAATAATACCATTTAACTTTTCCAAATCTTTAAAAATTAGTGATTACAAGAATATATTATATTGCTCAATTTTATCTAAAGAACTTTCCGGATATAGAAAATATTTGAGAATAAATATAATTTAAAAAAATAATAAATTTACTTTTAAATATAATTAATAAATTGAAATTGTGTTTATAAAAATTTTTTTTTATTTTAAATTAAAAAAAACGTTATTAAGTTTTCAGAAGGATATGTTATGAATACAAATGTGGATCATATGGAACATCATAAAAATTGTGGCGGATCACATCATGAAATGATGATCACGGATTTTAAGAAGCGTTTTTGGGTTTCTCTTATTTTAACAATACCGATTCTTATTTTATCACCAATGATTCAAATGCTTTTACATTATAATCTAAATTTTAGAGGGGATCTCTATCTTTTATGGGGCCTGTCAACATTTTTGTTTTTTTATGGAGGGTGGCCTTTTTTAAAAGGAGGCTTCGTAGAGTTATCTAAGAAAAATCCTGGGATGATGACATTAATAGCAATGGCCATCATCATAGCGTATGTTTATAGTGCTGCTGTAGTTTTGGGGTTAAAAGGAAAAATATTTTTTTGGGAGCTGGTTACTTTAATAGACATAATGCTTTTAGGTCATTGGATTGAAATGAAATCTGTTCTTGGTGCTTCAAGGTCATTAGAATTCTTAATTAAAATGATGCCTTCTACAGCATTTTTGATAGTAAATGATCAAGTTAAAGAAGTTAAAATTGAAGAATTAAAAGTTGATGATATTGTTCTTGTTAAACCTGGTGCAAAAGTTCCGGTAGATGGAATAGTCATTGAAGGTGTGGGCTATTTGAATGAGTCTATGTTAACTGGCGAATCAAAACCTGTTAAAAAAGAAAAGAATAGTAAGGTTATTGCTGGATCTATTAATGGCAATAGTTCTTTAAAAGTAAAAATTTTACATTTAGGGAAAGATTCATATTTGGCAAAAGTTATTAAATTAGTTGACGATGCTCAGAAAGAAAAATCTAAAACACAAAGATTAGCTGATATTTCTGCTAGATGGTTAACTTTTATAGCTCTTTTTGCAGGAATAGTTACATTTATTCTTTGGATGTTAATAAAAGTAGATTTAGGTTTTAGTTTGGAAAGAATGGTTACTGTAATGGTAATTTCATGTCCCCATGCATTAGGGTTAGCTATTCCATTGGTAATTGCCGTATCAACAACAATGAGTGCAAAATCTGGATTGTTGATACGCAATCGTACAGCTTTTGAAAATTCTAGAAAAATAACAACAGTAGTTTTTGATAAAACAGGAACACTTACTGAAGGGAAATTTGGGGTAAAGGAATATCAGTCCATATCGGACAAATATTCTGCGGAGGACATTTTACAACTTGCGGCTTCTATAGAAAAATATTCCGAACATCCTATTGGCCATGCAATTTTTCAAATTGCATCTGAAAAAAAGATAAATCTTTTTGAAGTAAAAAATTTTAAGAATCTGACAGGAGAGGGAATTGAAGGAGAAGTTAATAATAAATTTATTCAAATAGTAAGTCCTTCTTTTCTTCAAAAGAATAATATTTCTTTAGAAAATGGAATTCCAATTACTGAAGATTCAACTACAGTTTGTTTGTTAATAGATAAAAAAGTTGAAGGCTATATATCCCTACAAGATGCTATTCGCCCAGAAAGCTATAAGGTTGTTGAAGAATTAAAGAAAATGCATATAAAGACAATGATGATTACCGGCGACAATGAAAAAGTTGCAAAAGAAGTAAGTTTAAAATTAGGCCTTGATTCATTTCATGCAAATATTTTACCTGACCAAAAATTAAATATAATTAAAGAGCTTCAACAAAAAGGTGAATTTGTTGCCATGACAGGTGATGGCGTTAATGATGCACCAGCACTTGCTCAAGCTGATATCGGCATAGCTATAGGTTCAGGAACTGATATAGCTGCAGAAACATCAGACATTATATTAGTTGAGAGCAATCCTCAAGACATCTTGGCGTTGATTTTATTCGGGAAAGCCACATATAGAAAGATGGTTCAGAATTTAATTTGGGCAACCGCATATAATGCCGTTGCTATTCCGTTAGCGGCTGGAGCCTTGTATGAATATAACATTATTATAAGTCCAGCTATTGGTGCTGTTTTAATGAGCTTAAGCACAATTATTGTAGCTTTTAATGCCCGCTTATTACAAATGAATAAGGGGTTAAGATTAATACAAAAAAAAAGATAGGAGAATTTTTTTATGATGAATGTTATACATTTAACAGTTGCTTTAGAACTAATGGCATTAGTTTTTGGGGTAGCTCTATTAATTTACATTAAAAACCAAACTAAAATTAAAACTGCCTGGGCAAGTTTTGTTGCATGGTTTGTTATTGTAGCTTCTATAATATCAATTTTATGTTCGATATATACTTCTGTAATGTTTTGGAATAAGGGATATTACAAAATGTATCATCATAAGATGATGGAAAGATATGAACATATGAATAAAGAAGGACAATAAGCTTTTAGAATTAATATAAGTCTATAGAGCGTTGCGTTTTGTTTATTTGTTTAATTTTTATGGTAAGGGTATTTTTCGGCAGTAAGCTGGGAATATGTTCTGACCATTCTATTAAACAAATATTTTCATTTGAAAGGTATTCATCAAATCCCATAGATAGAAAATGATTTTCATTTTTTATTCTATATAGATCGAAATGATATATGGGAATACCGGATTTATAGATATTCAGATAAATAAAGGTGGGGCTTATAACCTCATCTTTATTTACTTTACAAAGAGAGCTGACAATACCTTTTATCAAAGAAGTTTTTCCTGCTCCTAAATCACCTTTAAAAGCTACGATCTGATTCTTTTTCAAAAAGGTAGAAATTTCTTTGCCTATAGAAAAAGTCTCTTCTAAGGAGGAAGAAAGATATTTCTTGTTTATTACTCTAACCATCTTTTTACATATGGTTCAAATTCTTTATATTGAGATAAAGCTTCAACAAAAGAAGAAATCTTTTCTTCTGTTAGCTGTTCTTGAATAAATTCCAAAAAGTTTTTCTCAATAGTAAATTTATTTTGATTTTGAACTTCAAATAGAGATAAAGGTTTAATATAATTTTTCTTAAAATCTTCTATTACTGCTTGTTTAGTATTAAATAGCTTTCCTGAAATTGCAGATGAGAATACGGTTTTTGTAATAGATTCTTTTTGAGGTTCAATATATTTTTTGATTATATCAAAATCTTCTGAGACAAAGAAGCGTTTTACGGGGAGTCCGCCTGAGCGTTCTTTGTTTTCAGGGCAGTTAGATACCCAGTCATATATAGCATCTTGAGGGTTAGGATGAGTATTGTCCCCAAAGACTTTTCCTGTAAATGGACATATATATATTTTTCTGGTCTCTTCATTAACACTTTTTTGTCCGAACTGGATTTTAATCTCAGTTTTTCTCCATAGCTTACCTTCTCTTTCAAGGTGATCGACTAGGTTTTCTAAATTTTTATATATGGTTTTTTCTTTAGGGAATAAAACGGGGCTTATATTAAATTTTTTTTCAATGAAGAATAGATATGTGACGATTAAATCGGTCTTTTTAGTTTTTTTTATATGTGATAAAAGATCTTTTTTTAATTTATCATTTAAAGAAATCGTTGTCATTATTACCTCGAAATTAATAACAAAAGTTTTATTCTATAATTTTTTAAAACCATTAAATTTTAAGGCTTTGTTGACATATAAATTTATACAGTGCCTATATATTTAGCAAGTCGAAATAAAAAGTAAAAATATTTTTATTTATCAAGAGTTTCATTCAACTGATTGCTGTTGCTTTTGATCAATAAAAATGATATCCTTATCCCGATATTAATTTAAACCATTGAAAATAAGTATAATATATAAAATTTATACTTTGATCAAAAGGGAGAATATTTGATGAGTACTACAGTAATTAATAAGGAAAAAATAGACAAACAAATCCAACAAATTGGTGATTTTACTTTTGAAAGGCTGCCAATAGCTGGATATGAAAAAGTTTTAAAAATATCAAATAAGAAAACAAAGCTTTTAGCAATTGTAGCAATTCATGATGCAACTCTTGGTGTTGCATTAGGCGGAACTAGGATTGCAAAATATAAAACATTTGAAGCTGCTTTGGAAGATGCTCTAAGGCTTTCAAAAGGGATGACATATAAGTCAGCTGTCTCTGAAGTTGGTCTTGGCGGGGGGAAAAGCGTAATTATTGCTGATCCTAAAACTGAAAAAACTCATGAATTATTATATTCTTTTGGTCAGGCGATTGATTTATTAAATGGCGAATACATATGTGCGGAAGATATGGGATGTACAACTGAAGATGTTATGATCATCAGACAAGCAACTAAATATGTAACTGGGCTGCCTCATAAAAAAAGCAGCGGCGATCCTGGTCCTTTTACAGCATGGGGCTGTTTTAGAGGAATCCAGGCGACATTAAACAAGATTTATGGTTCTCCTTCTGTAGAAGGCAAAAAGATAGCTATTCAAGGGCTTGGCAATGTAGGCCTTTATTTAGCCGATTATCTTTTTTGGGCAGGAGCTGAACTTATTGTCAGTGATTTAAGCGATGAAAAATTAAAAAATCTTACTTTAAAATATGGTGCAAAAGCAGTTTCTTTAGATGAAATCTATGAAGTTGAGTGTGATATTTTTGTTCCTTGTGCTCTTGGTGGAATCATTAATGATGAAACAATTCCCAAATTTAAATGCAAAGGGATAGCGGGAAGTGCAAACAATCAGCTGCTTAGAGATGAGCATGGCGAAGAATTGAAAAATAGAAATATTTTATATGCTCCTGATTTTGTTATTAATGCCGGAGGCTTATTAAATGTTACAGCTGAACTGCAAAAAGATGGATATCATCCAAAACAGCCAAGAAAAAAAACAGATAACATTTATCAAGAGTTGACAGCAATTTATAAAATCGCGGAAAGTAATAGCATATCAACAAACAAAGCGGCTATTGAGCTTGCTAAACACAAGATTGCTAATGGTATTGGCAAGAGGACAATAGCTCCAACATTTCATGATATTGCTTAAAAAATGAATGAATTAATTTTAGAGATATTACAAAAAAAAACAAATGATGCGATAGAAAAGGCTTTTGGAGATAGAACAATATCTGCAGAAGTTGCACCATGTGTTCAGGAAGAATTTGGTCATTATCAATGTAACAATGCACTTTCCTTGGCTAAAGAATTAAAAAAGAATCCAAGGGAAGTTGCAGCTAAAATAATTGAGAATTTTGAAAAGGAAGGTCTTGCAAAAATTGAAATTGCAGGACCAGGCTTTATAAATCTAACGTTAGATCCAAAATTTCTATCTAGTAAAGTTCAAGATATTTTTGAAGATCCTCTTTTAGGAGCTAAAAAAGTTGAAAAGCCTCAAAAGATAATCGTTGAATTTTCCTCACCCAATATTGCAAAAGAGCTTCATGTTGGTCATTTAAGATCAACAATTATTGGTGATTGCTTAGCCCGTTTGTTTGAGTTTTTAAAACATGATGTTTTAAGACTTAATCATATTGGTGACTGGGGTACTCAATTTGGTATGCTGATAACTTATCTTAAAGAAAAAGAACCCGATATTTTATCAGGAAAAAAACATGCTGATCTTTCAACGCTTACTCAATGGTATAAAGAAGCTAAGAAGAAATTTGATGAAGATGAAGCTTTTAAGAAAAGATCACAGGAACAAGTTGTAAAATTACAGGGTGGAGAAAAAGAAGCTCTTTATGCCTGGAATATTATTTGTGATATTTCTAGAGAAGCATTTCAAGAAATTTACAAGTTGTTGGATATTAAAATTACAGAGCGCGGAGAATCTTTTTATAATCCTGAACTTCCGATTATTATACAAGAATTGGAAAATAAAGGTCTTATTCAGATCTCAGATGGAGCAAAATGTATTTTTTCTGAGGAATATAAAAATAGAGAAGGAAATCCTCTTCCTGTAATGGTTCAAAAATCAGACGGCGGTTTCACTTATGACACTACAGATATAGCAGGATTTCGCCAACGTATAAATGTTGAAAAAGCTGATAGAATAATTATCGTAACCGATGCCGGACAAAGCCTTCATTTTAAAATTGTTTATGAAGTTGTAGTGAAAGCGGGTTATTTAAATCCTGAAAAACAAAGATTTGATCATGTAGGCTTTGGTGTTGTTCTTGGCCCAGATGGAAAAAAATTCAAAACAAGAGAAGGCGAAACGGAAAAGCTCATCGATCTATTAAAAAAAGCAATTGAATATGCCAAAAAGATTTTAAAAGAGAGACTTACAGATATAAAAGAATATGAGCTTAATGAATTTGCTGAAGCATTAGGTATCAGTGCTGTTAAATATGCCGATCTTTCCTGCCATAGGATAAAAGATTATGTCTTTTCTTATGACAGAATGTTAAAGTTAGAGGGAAATACAGCAGCCTTTTTATTTTATTCTTATGTCAGAATTTTAAGTATTAAAAGAAAAGTGCATGTTTCGATCGATGATATCAAAAATAAAACTAAGATCAGTTTAAAGCATCCATCTGAGCTTTCACTAGGTCTTCATATTTGTAGGTTTGGGGAAGTGTTAGAGATGATGTCTAGAGATCTTCTTCCTAATCGTCTAACTGACTATTTATATATATTAGCTGAGAAGTTCAATGCCTTTTTTAGAGACTGTAAAGTTATTGGATCTGATGAGCAAAATGAAAGATTGTTGCTTTGTGAAATTACTGCCGATGTTTTGAAAAAGGGATTTGATATATTGGGATTAAAGCCTTTGCCTAGGATGTAATTTAGCTATAGATGTGACTTAAAACCCATCTCGAATGGCCTTCCATTAAATCTTGATTGATGTTCTCTGAAAAAGATCCTGAAAATTCTTTTCTTTTTATTATATTAATTTCGAAAGCTTCGGCGAAAGAAATGCCTCTATGTACTACAATAAATCTTCTAAGATCAAAACTAAGTTCATTTTGAGCTCTTCTTATTGTTTCTAAAAAATTTATCCTCAACCGCCGAAAGACCCCTTCCTTTAGGTAGCGGATGTAAGGCGGTT
>CAYNVX010000040.1:0-11762 GCA_964400755.1 uncultured bacterium
CCCCGAAGTGGATCTACTCTCGCGGGCGGAGGCTTTAAAAGCATTAAAGCCCGCATGTTTTTAATATTGGCAATTCATCCCTTACCTAAAGGAAAGGGTCTTTTTGCCACAAGATAGATAAAAAAAATAAAAAAAAGGAATGTTTATATGTCTGCATTAGATTCAATTAGAGAAAGATACCCGGATATACGTAGATATATTGAAGAAACAGGAGCAAAAAATGCCGAAGAACTAGTTGAAACAAAAAAGAATCAGGGTATTGAAATTGATTTTGTTGATGCTTTACTTGCTTTTAGCTTATTAGAGAAAACGGCAAAGAAATCCTGTACAACAGGCTCGTGAAACACCACCTCCCCCTATTAGGGGGGTATCAAGACGATCGCAGAGCTTGGATGACCCGGAAAAAGTTGAACGATTTCTCCACAGATGTATTGAAAGAACAGGAGCGCAAACTAATGTTGAACTGAATGAAATGTTTAAGAATAAACAACATGAAAAATATGATATACTTCAACAGATGCTAAGAGAAGAAAATCTTGTTTTTGAGAAGGATATTGCTTATTCTACAATTATGATTGCATTTTGGCATTATAATTCAGGTGCTGAACAACCAGTACAAGCTGCAGCATCTTTTATATCAAAAATCCCTGGTGAATATCGAAAGCTGGAGCTTCCTGATATTATATGTCTATGTAAGCAAGGCAAAATTAGAGTAACCGATGAAGCTCTAAAAAATGCTAAGAAATATTGTGATTTTACGATGGCAGAAAAGTGTGTTATTAAACAGCCTTATGAATTTGTTCCATATGATCAACCTCAAAGATTAGGTTCACAAAAAGCAGAGCTCGAAAGAGCTATGGGGCTTAAACCTTCTGTATCTACCGAACAAGATGTAATTGAGTATTTATTTGCAAATAGGTTAAAGCTTTAATTTTTAAGAAAGATCTCTTTGCTCTAAACATCCATCTCTAAAAATTGTAATACCTTTTAAACCGTTGTTTATAGCCAGATCAAAGCATCTTTGTACATCTTCAATTGTAGCTTTATTTGGCAGGTTTATTGTTTTAGAGACGCTCTCATCAATATGGGGAGCTATTTTTTTCAATAGATGTAATTGTGCTAACAAATCAACCTCTTTAGCTACCTTTAATACATCTTTTACTTTTTGCGGGATTAAATCAATTTCAGACAAAGGCTTTTTATCTACGGTTATATGATGGAGAATCCTTTCTATTTCTGCTGATCCTACCCCTGACCTTTGGAGTTCATTCCTTAAATATCTTTCAACAAATGGTAAAAGCTGATCAGGAATCTCCTCTCTACATAAAGAAAATCTAGGTTCGATGCTGTTGCTGGCAAAAACCACTCTTGAGCTAGTTCCTGTTGGAGGAAGAGAAGTTGTCTGAGCATTGCGCAGCCCATAATTTCTAATGTCTTTATAAAGAAGCTGCCAGTTGTCATCTTTATTCCCTTTTCTAAAAAACCATTCTTCGTCTTGATAACGGCTTTCATTAAAAAGTTCGAAAGATCCCCTTTCTTTTGCTAATTCAACAGAAGCTTTTTTTGAATTGAAATTGATGACCTCCATAATCTTTGCTAATAGATCTCCAGATTCTTCAGAACCATATTCAATGCCAAGCTTGATAAACATGTCAGCAACACCGCAGACGCCTATGCCTATTCTTCTTTTTGATCTTACAGCTTCTAGGTCTCCACCTGTATTTTTAATTGAAATTTCTACAGCATCATCTAAAACCCTTACCAGCATATTGGTTGCTTTTATAAGTTCTTGAAAATCAAAGCCATCTTCTTTTACAAGTTTAGATAGGTTAATATAGCTGAATTGACAAACTTCACCTTTTGCAAGACCAACTTCTGCACAAGGAGCTACTGCAGAATATTGTAGTTGAGGCGTTGGGTTGTCATTTTCAAATCTTTCCATAAAAATAACACCTGGTTCACCGCAATAATGAGCCGCTTTGATTAAAGCGCCATAAACTTCTCTTGCAGTCATTTCAACTTTTTCATTTTTTTCATTTAAAACAGTCCAAAAGCTATCTTCTTCTAAACATTTTAAAAACTTTTTATCCATGACAACAGAAAGATTAAATCTCCATTTATAAAAATCGGCGTTTGTTTTGCAGTTAATAAACTCTAATATTTTTGGATGGGATATATGTAAAAGAGCCATATTAGCGGGAGGTCTTTCAAGACTTTTTTCTATTTCCAAACAAAATTGATTTAACTTAATAAGCGTAGCTACAGGATCATCAAGATTTGTTAAATCAAAACCGCTGCCCATATTTTTTTCAAAATATGGTGTTATGGTTTTTTTAACACTGGAGATCTCTTCTCGCAGGTCTACAGGAATTACTACACAGGCACTCATAGGCTGCTCTTCATTGCCAGCTGCAAGCATTATAGGTGTTCCTAGTACCAGCACCTGCTTTTGTAAGAGATTTTTAAAAGAGGCACTGTCAAATGAAGAATGGAGGTCCCATCTCCTTAATGATTCCATATCTAAAAAGGCTTTTTCGACCCTTTCGAACAATCCATCTAGACTTTCCCCTTCCTGTAGAAGGCGTCTAGTTTTCATCAAGGGTAAATTAAAATTTGAATCAACAGCTGACATTAAAATCCCCTAGGAAAAATTTTTAAGAAAAAAGCTTTTATATTATATATAATGCTACAAATTAATAGGAAGGTATTTCCTAGGTTTTCCTAGTTGATATGGATATAAATTAATATTAACTATTTTTAAATTTTTTATACTTTAATAAACTCTGTTTTTTTTTTCATTTTCATCATGCTCTAGTTGGGAAACAGGATGTCTTTGAATTCTAAAAACAGCTCCTGCAACTTTCGCGATCCTGAAAGGTAGAGTATAAATATCCCGATCTTCTCCTTTCTTCCGTCTTTCATGCTCAGCTTTAAATAAGGACTGTTGATATTTTCTTCTGGCAGCTAAAGCTCTTTCATTAATCTTAATCGCCCCATATTTATCTGCATCACTTTTTCTTCTAGGGGCTTTATCTTTTTCAAGTGCTATTATATCTGGAAATTTTGTTTCAACAGGAGCCGATGACATATTCACCTCTTGCATGAGTCTGAAAAATTTATACACTCTTGCACTGTTTTTCTTAATCAAAAATTTATAAGTCTTGATATTTTTATAGAAAAATATAAGTAATGTATTTTATCAAAGAGACCTTAACGAGGCGTTGATTCAGCTGGAGCTTCTTCAGTATCAAACATTTGCTGGGATAATGTGCTGAGCCTTTTATCAGAAATATCACCATGCCAGCTTGCTCTGTAGCTCTTAGTAACATCCTCCGGAGTAACAACATTTATTTGAGGAATGTGGCTCATACGGTGAGCATATCTTTGAGAGCTTCTTTGATGTCTAACAATAGTTCTAATAATAGAAGGATTTCCTTTTTCTATATCTAGAACTGTTGCCGTCAGCTTTCTTTCTGAAGAAGTTCTTGTTTTTATATATTTACATAATGCACAGCATGCCACTGACATAAAAATAGAGACTGTTTCAATAGTAAAAATTGCTAAAGCATTATTAAAAAGGCTCTCTTTATCTGCTGAAGAGTCATAATCAACATATGTTTGATTGCTCATTGCTTGTGAAACAACTCTTTGAGGCAATGAAAGCAGAGCGGTTGATGTAGCTGTGAGAGCATAAGATATAATGTTTGTTGATAAATGTGGAAAAATCTTCATTTTTATTGCTCCAATTAACTTCTAATGTAAATAATATTTATTATATGCAGTAAATTTTATGTGAGTTAATTTTAACATTTAATATATATTATATAAACATATAAAAATGAAGAAACCTCCAATGAATAACTTCTATTTAAAAGAAGATTTATTAAACAGCTTAAATTCAATTTTTTCTTATGATGATATAGAAACCCAACAAATCGAAGCTTGTAGGGAATGGATCAGCTCCACAAGTGATTTATATCGTCTAGAAAAAGATAATGAGCCATTGGCTCATTTAGTTACTTTATTTCTTCCTTTTGATCAAAAAAATAAAAAAATTTATATGGGGAAACATATAAAATCAGGCCTATGGCTTCCTACAGGAGGCCATGTCGATTTTCAAGAGCTCTTAATCGATGCTGTTAATAGAGAGGCTAAAGAAGAGTTAAATGTTAAGCCTAAATTTATTTCTAAGGATCCTTTCTTCTTGTCTTTTTCCGTAAATCAAAACCCTTTAACCCGACACGTTGACATAGCTTTTTGGTACTTATTAGAAGGAAATGAAAAAGAAGAGTATGATTTCTGCAAAAGAGAATTTGAAACAATGAAATGGTTTGATCTAGAAAAGATTCCCTCTCCGGTGGATGTGAACATGGAAAGGTTTATAAAAAAAATATCTGCTATTATAACAAATTGAGTCCCCTATTAAATTAAAAATTTTAAGATATATTTAACAGATAAATGGATGACCAAATTTGATTATTCTTCTTTTTATAAGAAACCTAATAAGATCCTTATTTTTATAGATATTTTTATATTTCAATAATTAATTAATATCTATTTTTTTATTCTATAATCTGATAAAATATTTAAAATTAAATTAGATTAAACATGTCTATTCAAGTAAAAAATATTTATAATATTCCGGCTAAGACTATTCATAATAGCTATGGTTATTTATCTGACAAACTCTTAATTCTCGTTCTAAAACTCAATAGATTTTTTTCACTTTTTTATGAAATTGCGATAAAAGAAGGGTTATGGCTTTTTTATACATGCTGGCAATATTTAAAATATTATTTATCCCCGTTTCATTTACATAACTTAAACAGAACAATATCAAACGTAAAAACCGCTAAAACAAAAATTGAAAAAACCATTAAAGTTGCTAAAGTAATTATTCTTATCCCTGGTCAAGGAGCATCTCCAGCCTATTATTTACCATTAGCTAAAAATCTTAAGAATGCAGGCATTCAAAACGTTTATACAGTTAAAAGAAGTAATGTTATTAGTACCGAATATCTTAAAAAAACAATAGAAGATATTCACAAAATGTGTTTAGAACAGGGATATAAAAAAGTAGATATAGCTTTGATCGGACATTCTTTGGGCGCTATGATAGGTGCAAAATATATATGGAGTACTTTGAATAATGAAAAACCTAAAAATGTAAAAGTATCTTTAATGTTTTCAGTTGCAGGACGATTAAAATATATAAAAAATAAGTTCTGGTGGTTTTGTGAAGAACAAAGATCAGAAATTGAAGAAACATATAGAGCATTTAGAAGATATCCTAGAAAAGTTGACCTTGTTACTATTAATGGCAAAAATGATAACATTGTACCTAAAGAATCCGTTCATATTGAGAGATCTAGCAAAAATCAGCATGAAATTGAAGGACATGGACATTTTAGTTCTGTTTATGCTGATGAAACACATAAAATTATTATAGATGGATTAAAAATCTGGCAATTGAAAGCTTAAGATCTTCTTTTCTATTACCGGAGATTCCTATCATATTACAGAAGATCTATTCTTTCCGCCTCTGCTAAATTCCCATCGATTATTCGATCTCATCTAGCTCCATCAGAGCAAGATCTCTCTCTGCATCATCCGGAATTAGACGCGCTATTCTTACTGCCCCTGCTCTATTATCCGCCCTTCTATGAGCATCAATTATCTCGCACAGAGCTTTGGATTGATCTTTATTGTCAGATATCAAAAAAGCTGCTTTTTCTGCAATAGCTATCAACCTTAGAAACTCTGGTAAATTGCGCTTTTCTCTGTTAATCTCAGCTATCCGTCTCATCACATAACTTTTTCCAAAAGCAGGAAGCAGCATTGCATACTCTTCAGCTAATGGCTGATTATCTTTTATTGCACCAAAAGATAATGATCCTATTTCATCTTCCGACAACGTTAATAATTGAAAAATCTTATTATTTTGTTCAGCTAAAACAAGAGGTGTATATAAACCTGCTATCCTATTAAAAATCCCCTCTATCATTTCATCTACAATCTTATCAGCAGCATCGCCATATTTCTGATTTGTTCTCACAACTTCTCTAGCAGCCAAGACCTTTAAAGAGCTTCCTGGATTTTGATTTCCATATAGATTTGCGAGCGCGTCCACTGTTGAAAAATTAATCGTCATTTTTTTAACCTTTATTTTATTTTTTTTATTATAATCTTAATTATAAAGCATTAATAGCATCACATTTTTAATTAAAACTACAGTCAATTTTTTATTGTGTATAAAAAACATTATTATAGCATAAGTTATTAATTATTAATCGTTAAAATAATATATACTATATATTGATAATTTATGCCGGCTTAAAGATCAAAACTGGATATTAAAAAGCCTAATCCTTGGATTTTTTAGCTTTCTCAATAATCTTTTTAATAAAATCTGTCTTTTCTCGGCAATATTCCATTCCATTCGTATGCTTTTTGGCGAGCTCTATTTTTAACTTTTCATAAGCTCTTCGATCTGCTTTATGAGACCTTAGCCAATCTTTAAAAAGAAGGTCTCTTTCGATATTTGGATTGCCTTTTTCAAAGATATGCAGATTAATTTTATAAGGAGTTCTTTTAGAAAAATACCTGCCGGTTGGAATAACCTCTCCCCTCACCTCAAAACCGATTTTTTCTAAAGCTTTAGTATCAATATTTTTAAAGTCTTCAACAACAACTAATATATCAATCTTTGGTTTGGCCATAAGATCGGGTATAGATGTAGACCCAAAATGATGAATCTCAAGAAGGCTTTCTTTTAGAGCTCCTTTAATTAAAGAGGCTTCTTTTTGGTAAATTTCAGACCATTCAGAATCATGCTTTGATAGTATTATTGACATAGATCCTAATACCTAAATTATTCACAATAATTATAATAAATCTCTTTTATGCTTCAATAGCAAACTCATAAAAATTTAAAAAAATTACTTAGCGGTAATAGTTATTTTTTTAATGAATCTATACTTCGCCGGCTGAACTTGTTATTAAACGTATTTTCTCATTGTATATATTAGTAATATTGAGTGCTTTTAGAGCATAATTTGTTGCGAGCATACTTGAAGCTAAAATCATAATTCCAAAAGGCAGTGCAATTGTTAATTGCTCCTTTTCCAAAAGAGTAATGAATCCGCATAATGCTCCTATAACAATAAATGCCATACAAGCCTGCTTTTCAACTTTAGCTTCTCTATCCCTTTTACCTGTAAGCTGCTCCACTTGCACATCCAAGCTTCTTTCCTGCTCCATCATTAGAAAGGTTCCTTCATGTAAAGGTGTAATTGCTGCCATACCCATTCCTTTTTGTATAATGTTAAAATTATGTTTTTCTTATTAAAAATGCTAAATTTTTACATTAAAAAAATATTAAAAAACAATCATTTTTTTAAAAAAATAATAGGATAAATTTTCAAAAAAAAATGGTGTTTAAATAAAAGCTCTTTATACTAAACATTTTACGTTTTAAGGCTACTTATATATTGCAAGTCTTTCAAAATAGATTAAAATAATTTTTTTTAATTAATGATTAAAATGAAAACAAATGTTATAATTTATATTAAATTTTTAATTAGTTGTACATAATAAAAGGATAAAAAATATGTCGGTTTTAGATACTTTTAAAATTTGGAGAATAGAGAGAGAGGAAATTCCCAGAATAGATAAAGAGCTAAATTTTCTACTTTCTGTTATTCCACTTAACAGTAAAAATGCTTTAGGAATAGATCAAAAGATTTCAGGACTTTTTAAAGATAAGAGTTTATTATTTCAACAAATGAAAGAGCTTCAAAATAAACAAAATGTTTTATCTACTGAATATGAGAGGTCCAGGACAGCAGAAGTTGTGCAAAGAGAAATTGACCTAACCTTGGCTAGATTTAATGAAGTTTATAAGAAAGAGCCAAAATCAGCACTGATGGATTTTTTAGGTTCTAAACTCTTGTATTTGCGAATAGAGATGCAAAATATATTGGACATGCCCCAAATTCCAACTCGCCCTCTTTCGTCTAAACCTAAGCTTACATTAAAAAAAGATCCTTTAGCACTAAAAAAAACTACAAAATTTGATCCGAATCAACGTAAAATGTATGCCTTTTTACATAAACCTAAAACTTTAATTAAAGGAGAATAATAATGGCTGCAATATCTAGAAGTTCTTTTTCTTCTCAAGAAAACATTCCTCCAAATCCAAGGATCTTTTCCCAAGATTTTAAAGAAAGAGTTAATTTGATGAAAAAATTCCTTACCGTTGTCCGACCCGAGTTAATATCCGAATGGAGTGCTACTTTAACTCAAGGATCGGTTTATCAAGAATTTGAAGCATGGCGTGCACAGAGAGTTGTTACTAAAGAAACCGCTGTTTCAAGAGATTTGCCGGTTACTTGTTCAACGTCTGAGCCTGATGATTTATTGTGCCATGAAGAGATATAATAACGGCAGTCGACTTAAATAGATGATTTTTAGATAGCAATGCTCATGACTACAACTTCTTCACCATGAAGCTGCAGTCTATGAATAATTTTCCAGCCCATATTTTCAATACAGAAATTGCCCCAATTAATTTATTATCTTCAAAAGCGATCAAAACAAACGGCACTTTGTCCTTTACCGCTCTTGTGCGATAGATTTTTTTTATTTCCTCAAAACTCTTCTTTTTAATTTTTCCCCATTCATCAAAATCCCATTTGGAAATAATAGGTATTTGATCTTTATGATCTGCTAGATATGCTATTTTCATCACATTTGCCCGAGATTTATTTAAATTTTAAACATGAACTATTGAGCATAAAAGATCCGCAACAGAAATTTTTTTAAATTTCATCGGCAGTTTTGCTTTTGGTAAAATCGTATCAGCAAAGACAACTTCCTTTATATCTTTATTTTTTGCCAACAAAGGAACACTGGGACCGCTGAAGACCAAATGTGAAACAGCCACATAAATATCTTTTGCCCCATGCTTTTTTAAAGCCTGTACGGCTTTGATGATAGTAGAACCGGATTGGATCATATCATCAACAATTATGATATTTTTACCTTTTATTTCCCCAACAACCTTCTCAACTTTAACCTGGTCAAATGTAGGGCGGTATTTTTCTATTGTTACAATTTGATCTATTTGTAATATTTTAGCAAATTCCGCGGCTCTTTTTACTCCTCCTAAATCAGGAGAGGCTATTGCCAAATCCTTTAACTTTTTTTTCTTAAAATATCCTGCCAATAATGGTATAGCGCTGATATGCAGCAAAGGCTTTTTAAAAAAATTCACAACCGTTGGACTATGTATATCGACAGCAATAAATTCATCAACTCCGCTTGTCTCAAACAGCTCAACCATTAATTTTGCAGCTAAAGACATTCCCGGAGGATCTATATGGTCTGCTTTTGCATAGCCGAAATATGGGATGATCAATTGAACTTTTTTAGCTCCATTGGCCTTAAGGGTATGAATTAAAATTAATAGCTCTATTAAATTTTCCGCCGGAGGAAAGGTAGAGCCCAAAACATAAACTATTTTATTTTTTACATTTTCTTTAATTAAGACGAAAATTTCTTTATCGGCAAATTTTTTTATATCGGCCATTCCAATTTGCAAGCCTGACAGTTTAGCCAGTTTTTTGGCCAAAACTTCATTTGAATGGGCATAAAAAATCAATTTTTTCATTTTTTGTTCTTGTTAAATTTTTCTAAAAGTTCTACTACTTCATCATCTTCTATTTGTTCAAAATTTTCATAAAATAGCCCGACAGCGCTGAAATATTGCGGAGCATCCAAATAGATCACTTTGTCAGCCTCTTTTTCAATTTTTTGCAATGTATCAAATGCAATAACCGGAACGGCAGCAATAACTTTTTTTGCTTTTTTTGCTTTAGCGGATTTTATTGCAGCTAACATTGTAGCTCCGGTTGCAATGCCGTCATCGACCAATATAGCAATTTTATTTTGTAAATTTAAAGAAGGTAAATTTTTTCTATATAAAGATGCCCTACGTATAGCCTCTTTCTTTTTTTTAGCTGATTCTCTTTCCAGGTATTCTTTTCCGACATTATAACTTGAAATGATCCCGGCATCAAAATAAGTTTGTCCGTCTTCGCTAATAGCCCCTATTGCCAGTTCCTGAAAATTTGGCGCGCCGATTTTTTGCGCTATAATCACATCCAGCGGCAATTTTAATTCCTTTGCTATCTCATAAGCCAATATAATACCGCCCCTTGGAAGAGCTAATACTATTGCATTAGGATTATTTTTATATTCCTGCAGCTTAAAAACCAGCTGTTGTCCAGCATCTTTTCTATCTTGAAAAATCATAAGTTCACTTTTCTTTAGAATTAGCAAGCAAATATTTTTTAAACCAAGCAGCAGCTAGATTAGCCGCTTTCTCTAAAGCGCCACTCTCTTCAAATAGATGGGTTGCATTAGGGACAACCTCTAATTTTTTCACTGCTAAAAGTTTTTTCATGGCAGCCTCATTTAGCTCAATAACTTCAAAATCATCGCCTCCGACAATCAGCAGGGTCGGAGATTTGACTTTCGACAGATGATCCATTGCTAAATCGGGCCTTCCACCTCTTGATACGACTGCTTTAATTATTAAAGGCAGCTCTGCCGCTGCTATCAATGCCGCAGCAGCTCCCGTGCTTGCCCCAAAATAGCCCATACTTAGTAATTTTGTCTTTTTATCTTTCAATAGCCAGTTTGTTACGTCGATAATCCTTTTTGTTAAAAATGGGATGTTAAAACGGGTCTCATAGATCAAATCCTCTTCTTCAGTTAAGAGATCAAAAAGCAGCGTTGCAAAGCCTGCGTTATTCAATACCTTTGCTACAAAGTTATTCCTTGGACTATGCCTGCTGCTGCCGCTGCCATGCACAAACACAACTATTGCCTTGGAAGCTTTGGGAATTGTCAAAAATCCTTCAAGGCTTACCGAGTCACTTGGAATTTTTATTAATTGTTCAAAATCTTTTTCAGGCATATAAACATTATTGTTCTATTAATTTTAATAATAATAAAATGGAATAAGTTTGCAAGAATTAAAAAAAAAGAAATAAAAGATTATTATCTTTCTATTAAAATGTCTCTTATTGCCTCGCATCTTCCTTTAAGTTCCTCAACTGAAGGAAAACATTTATAGAGAGACTGAGCAGTTTCCTATTTTTAACATAAGAATCTTTGGTTTTGATTATATAAGATTATATAAGAAAAAAAATGATATTATATAAAAGATTGAAAAATCAAAATAGCGGCAGTCGGATTTGAACCAACGACCCATGGATTATGATTCCGTGTTAATCACTAATACCTCATTACTTATCAGCAATTTACGACATAACGCGGGAAAGCCCATGGTTTTAATCGTGGGATGAAAGCGTCTTTTGTCTTGCATGGTTTTAGCATACTTGCTA
This sequence comes from uncultured bacterium, assembly GCA_964400755.1. Classification (GTDB taxonomy): domain Bacteria; phylum Chlamydiota; class Chlamydiia; order Chlamydiales; family SM23-39; genus CAYNVX01. The sequence goes on from CAYNVX010000040.1 coordinate 11,412, forward strand.
TAATTAATGCAATTTCAACATCGAGACAAAAGTACTCCGTTGAAACAGAACTTAAAATTGATCCATTTGGACTTTTTAAATTCGATTAATTAAGAATCGGAAACGATTCGTTGAACTCTTAGGATGCTTTTTCTTTCAATTGCAATAGCATCCCGAATGATAAATCTATGTCAGACAGAGATGGCATAGAGGGGCGTCTGGCACGCCCAATGAGGATAGTGATGCGAAAGAATCAAACCTTAGAACCCCTTGGTTTTAGCCGTGGGAGTATGTCAGATCTTGTGTGGGAAATGCCATTTTTATCCTTAACCGCCGAAAGACCCCTTCCTTTAGGTAGGGGATGTAAGGCGG
>CAYNVX010000041.1:0-359 GCA_964400755.1 uncultured bacterium
AATTCTAAGATAATGCTCTCAGATGTTGAAAATCTGTCCCGATTTATTTTCTCTGACAAGAATGCGAACTATTCATCTCATGATTCTCCTCCTAATCTATTTAATGACGGTGTTATTAAAAAAGATTTTATCTCTACCGGTTTAGCTCTTGTTTTAGCAGAAAAATATTTCGATAAAATTGAAATCGATCTAAAAAATAATTACGACAAAGTTCAAAGATATTCTCCCTTTACACATTATGACATTCCTACAATAACAGCTACTTCGGTTTGGGAAAAATTTAATCCGGAATTAATTGCTAAATTCAAAGAAATTAAAAATTGTAATGAGATAAACAATAATTATTTTTCTTCACTCAT
>CAYNVX010000041.1:369-11761 GCA_964400755.1 uncultured bacterium
GATCTATCAAGAAAGGCAATATCCAAACAGTCCATCCGATCCTAGACTTTATCAAAATGATCTTGCTCTTTTTGGTTTTAAAAATGTTTATGATTGGTTTGGCAAGAACTTTGTTGATGGTATAAGTCAGTTTATTATTAATGTCTCAATCCTTGCTAAAGAAAAAGGCTATAAAGTTTCATATAATGAGGCTCTATCTGATTTATTAAAAAATCTAAACCTAGCTTTAAAAGAACAAAATATAAATAGCGATCCATCAACTTATTTTAAAAGACAGCTTCAAGTATTGGGTCTAGATGAAAAATCAGCTGTTACTACCTGGCAAAAAGTTCTTTTGTTCAGACAATATTTTTCCGATATTACAAATAATATTTTCCTAGATCAGCATTCTATGAAAGAATTTTCAAAATTTGCTCTAGAAGCTGCTCAAATAAAATTATATTCTCTTCCTAAAAGTCTAAAACTTGAATCTTTTGAAGATCTTGTCCAATTGCAGGTTTATATCAATGCAACATCTCAAGAGAATGATTATCAAACTATTCCAAATAACTTTTTATCTATAGAGGAGATAGAAAAAAATTATCCAGAACTTGTTTATCAGAATTATCTGGCAGAGATCTCTCAATCTACTATTGAGGAAGTTGCTCTTCAAGTTAGTATAAAAGAGATGATCAAATGGCAGCTAGAAGAGAAGAATTGGAATTTATTAAGTTCAAAATTTAGTAAGCTTAAAAAAGCAAATTCTTCAGAAACCCGTTATAGCCAATTAGAAAAATTAGATAAAGAGTCAAAAGATAAAATTGACCATTTTTCCAGATTGCAAATAACAAATGATAATTCAACTTCAATTGATAAGGCTTTGGATTTTTCAAAGCCACAGCAATTTGTTTTTCAAATAAGAAAAAAGGGGACTGTTTTACCTTTTGCTGATTTAAAAGATCAAAATGAGTTAATTGATCTTATTAAGAATAATGAAGAAATTTCAAAATATAGCGCTGATAATAAAACTTTTTACAAAATTAAAATTGTTGAAAAACAAAATGACAAGCATCTTCTTTCTTATAAAAATGCTAAAGATGATTCAACGCTGAAGAATTTAACAGCGAGATATTTAAATGAAAAATATCTTCAAATGAGAGACAAATATCCAGTACGTTTTAAAAATGCGGATGATAGTTATAAGTCTTTTGCAAGTGTAAAAAATGATGTAGCTAAAATTCATTTTTCCGACCTTTTGAATAATATTGAGAAATATTTCAATAAGAAAGTATCAGATCAAAATGAATATGCTTCTTTGTTTTTATCTATGCATATGAGCGATATTAAATCTAAAATTCAAAATAATAGCTTAAAAGTTGCTGATATGGATCATCAATGGAGAGTTGTTGCTGAAGATAAAGAAATTATTCGCTCTAAAGAAAAAGATTGGATACAGGATAAGCTTTTTACTATGAATAAAGATAGCTTTTCTTCTCTCAATTTTTCCGAAACAAATGGACCTCAATTTTTTTACATAGCCTCTTTTAATGAAAAAAAACCTTCCGCTGAAAAAATTGAAAAGTCTAAAGAAGGAATAATTAATGAGTCAAAATGCTTGCTAGCTAAAAAATTAGTTAAACAGTTTTTTGATAATAATAATATTATTCTTCCGATAAGAGTAGAAGCGAACTAGATGAAGTTTGAAAATGTTGAACCAATTAGCTTGTTGAATTTTTTAGATATTTCTTTTGATCTAAAACATTTAGACTCTAAAGCTAAGCTGGTCTCTAAAAAGTATATTCTACCCTCGCTCTCAAAATATCAGAGCGAGGATGAATTCGCCCAAGCTTATGGGGCTTGGGACAACAAAAATCTCTATTTCCATTTTTTGATAAAACATCCCTTTACCAAATCTGTCTATCCCGAAGTTAGAAGAGGGGATAGCATTGAGCTTTTTTTAGATACTAAAAATCTAAAGACTAAAGGTTATATTACTAAATATTGCCATCAGTTTGTTTTTTTTCCGGAAGAAGTTCAATCAATTCAGGTTAAAGAGATCACAAGATTTAGAATGGATGATATGCATAAACTCCAAGACTGCAAAAACTTTAATGTTATTTCAAAAATAAATAAGGACTCTTATTTTTTAGAGATCGAAATGCCCCTTTCTTCTTTGTTTGGTTTTGATATACAAAACGCAAAAGTATTAGGCTTTACTTATCGGATTAATAGATATATTGAACCTTCCCAGCATTTTGCTATTTCGTCAAATGAATATGTTATAGAAAGAAATCCCTATCTTTGGGCAACTATGAATTTGATTGAATAATTTATATTTAAAAAACATCTGACTGTAAATCCTTCTCCTTCGGGATAAGGTGGTTTGGATTAACCCCGCTCTCAAATTTCTTTTCTTTGATTCAAGAAATGATCGCACCATTTAATTAGGTGTAGACCCTTTGCATGAAACAACAAAACTAGAAGAAAGAGAAGGTTTATTTTTTTTAATACTCCTGTTCAAGGCTCTTTTTTAATCTCTTCAGCTTTCTTTTTTCTGCTTTTATTTCTTCAGTTATAGATAAAATCTTGCCGGGGTGTCCCAATAGAATAATCTGTTCTGTTGCAGAGATCTGTTCTTTTGTTTGATTAAGTTCATTTTTAGCCTGTTCAATCTGCAGAGCAGCTTGTTCTATGCGGTTTTGATAGGTTTTTTGTGTTTCAATGTTAATTGGATTTTGTTTTTCTACAATCTGCAGTTCATTTCTATTTTCTTCAATTCTTTTTTCAAAATCGGATATTTCATTATTTAAAAAGTTAAGACGCTTTTCTTGATCTATTATATCTTCTTTGGCTTGAGATATTTTATCTGTAAGTCCTTTTGCTTGAATAAGTTCTTGTTCTAATTTAGCTATTTGTTCTGTTAAAGATGTGATCTGATTAATAAGGTCATCTTTTTGTTCTTTTTTTGCTTTTTGTTTTATTTGTTTCTTTTCTTTTTTAGTAAGTTCTATTTTTATTTCATTTTCTTGTTGAGCTAGTTTTTTCTCATTCATTTTTTTCTTATAAAGAGCCTGGTTATTCTCTTTAGATAGTCTTATTTCTTCTAATGCTTTTAGTCTTGCTGCTTCTTTTTCTTTTTTTGTCTGTTCTCTTTTTGCTTTAAAGGCATCTCGTCTATTCAACCTTTTTTGCAAAGAGAGCTCTTTTTCTTGTTTTTCTTTAAGCTCTTTTTGTTGATCAATCCTTTTCTGATGGCTTCTCATTTCTTCTCTAATTTTTTCTTTTTCTTGAAGTTCAAGGGCTTTTTTTTGCTCTTTTTCTTTTTCAAACCGTTCTCTATTTGCTAACTTCTGATCGATTGTTAACTCTGTCTCTTTCTTTTCTTTTTCTAGTCTTTGTTTTTCTAATCTTTTCTCAGCATACTGAATCGATAGACGCATCATTTCTTTATCTTTTTTTGCCTGTTCTTTTTGTAGCTGTCTCTCTCTTTCTTTTGCAGCTCTTTGTTGGGCTCTTTCTTTCATCAAATCGGCTTTTTGTGTAGAGGCTTCTTCTTTTTCTTCTAATTTTATGATTCTTAGTTCATCTTTCACCATTTGCTTTCTGATTTTTTCTTTTTCAAGCTGCTGCTCTTTTTTCTTTTCTAATTTTGCTATTTGTACTGCTTTTCTTTTTAATAGTTTTTCTTCTAATGCAGGATCTGCTGAGGAAGAGGCTATCTCATTTTTTTCAAGCCTAGTCTCATTCATTCTTCTTGACTCTCTAATTTTTTCTTTTTTTATGCTTTCCCTTTCTTCAGCTTCTTTTTTTAATTGTAAAAACTTTTCTCTTTCCTGCTGTTGATTCTCCATTTGAAAGGCAAAAAAGTTATTTTCATAATTTTTTAAATTAGCTCTTGCATTAGATTCTTCAGCCAAAGCTGCTGCAAGGCTCTTTTCCGCTTGTAAAAGGGAGTTTTCTTTTAGGCTTTTTTGCTCTTCTAAAGTTTTTATGGAAAGAAGGAGATCGTTTTGCTTTTCTTTAGACTGTTCTAAAAATTTATGAAGTTTCTTCTCGCTCGTTCTATTATCCTCAATATTCTTTTTTATTGATAAATAATTGCTTTCCTTAGTTTTTAAATTCCTTAAAGCTTCATTTATAGCGTATTGCGGCCAAGTTCTTTCTCTAGCTATGTTTATGTAATCATCTGCTTCATTTTTTTCTAATAAGGCTTTTTTTAAACTTTCTTCTAATTCAGGGGAAGAGGTCTGAAGGTTATTAATAGTATTGGTTGCTGTTTCTATTTCAATATTTATTGATGTAAGATTTTTTTTGTTTTCATCAAGCTTAGAAATAATATTGCTTAAGGCAACTTTCTCATTATTTATCTCTTGTTTGAGAGTGGACTTGTTTTCAGATAATTGATAAATATGAGATTTTTCTTTATTTATCGTTTCTTTAAGAGCTTTTTCCTGTGAATTTTCTGCATGGAGTGCTGTAATTAATAATAATGAAAATAAAAAAAATACTTTGTTCATAAATATAACCGCAAACTGTTTTTTTTTATTATAAATAATTTATTTATGAAATTCAAACTTTTTATAAATCTTTGAACAATATAATCTATTATAATGAAATTGGAGGCTTAATGAAAAAATTTACAGATTCAAATGAATGGATAGAGATCGAGGGTGATATTGCAACTATTGGAATTTCAAAGATTGCTGTAAAACATATTGGAAAAATTATGAATGTCCAATTGCCGCATCCAGGTGAAAATATTAAAAAAGAACAAGAGATAGTTGTTTTAGAATCAACAAAGGCTGCTATTGATGTTTATTCTCCTCTAACAGGAATTGTTGTTGAGGTGAATAATAATCTAAAAAAAAATGCAGATCTGATAAATTTGTCTCCGGAAGATGATGGGTGGCTAATTAAAATTAAAGTTAATAAAAAAAGTGAGCTCTAAATTTGATGAAGCATCCTCTTCATTTATTTATTTATAAATGTTATTAATTAAGATTATGAGAAATAAGAAAAAGATTATTGTCACATCTTTTACTATTTTAGCTTGTGCTATTGTATTATTTAGCAAGGCCATATTTTCATTTGGCACTATCACTACTTTAAATTATTACTGTAAAAAGAATTTAAATAAGACTTTTAATTACCAAAAGCTTGTATATGAAAAAGGTAAAATTGTATTAAAGAATGTCCATTTTAAGGGATCTAACGATGATGAGTTTAAAATACATTTCCAAGAAATGGATATTAAATGGGATCTTCACTTTGCGAAAAAGTTTTTTGATATTGATCTAACATGTAAAAATAGTCACATCGATCTATATGAAAATATTTATAAAAAAAGATATTTTAAAAATGTAAGAAACTCTTCTTTTGTAGATTTTAGTTTAACAATTCAAAATGGCTCAGTTGATTTAATTAAAAAGGATTTCTCAAAAAGGATAAATTTTGATTTTTATCGAAATAAGGATAGTTTAAGCAAACTATCTTTTGGCTTTGATAATACCTTAAATAAAGAGATCATGCTGGTCTTTAATCATGAGTTAAATGAAAAAATTATTAACTGTGAATTAAACAAAGTTCCTCTTGATAGCCTTAAAGAGCTCTTTTCCTATTTTTCATTTACAGATTTAAATCGTTTTTCAAATGTTTCAGGTCAGATAAACGGATTTGCTACATTCAATATTAAAAATAATGACTTTGATAAGTTTTTAGTTAAACTGGATTTTAATGATTTTGCCTTTTTTGATCTTTCTTCCAAATTGAATTTTTTTATGAAAAACCTGAAATTGGAAGCTGATTATCTCCCGCAGAATAATAGCAGCTGTTTCTTGCTGGATCTCTTACCTATTAAAATTGCTAAAGATACACGTATCAAAACATCTGTTGAGGGCTTGGATGTTAAATCACAAAAAAAATGGAATTTAGCTAATATTGATGGCTTTTTTTCCTATAATCCTGGTGTTGGCCCAAAACTTTCAATGAAAGGAACAGCTTTAAATGAAAATTCACATCCTTTTAATCTGGAAGGAAGGGGTTATATTAATAGCAGCTTTTCCAATTGGCTTGACTTGTCTTTATTTTTAGATGAAGAAACCCCAAATATTTCTATTAATGCTAAAGAAATAAAAAAAGATAATTATCAGATAGATCTTAAATTAGCGAAAATTAATCCTCTTATTTTTGAAGCGACTCAAAATTTGTTCGGTAATATTTTTACTTCATTAAATAGTTGGTCAGTTGTAAATGGAAAATGTGATTTAAAAGCTTCAGCAAAATATAATAAAAGCGGGTTCAAAAAACTTGTAATTGAAGACTTTTTAGCTGAAGAGCTTGAGTTTTCTTATAATGAAAAAGAGTATCAGGCTTTTTTTGATAAACTTTCTATATCAGGATCTTTTGATATTAATAACTATTCCTTTTCAGACCTTTTTTCGTTAAATGTCAATCTTGTTTCTTCAAGTTTTTTTTATAAAGATCAAATGCTAAAGAATTTAAAGACAGATATTAAAATTGTAAAAGGGTTGTTCCAGCCTTCTTTAATTACATGTTTGTTTAATAACTTTGAAACAGAAGTGGAAATAAAGGGACCTGCTAAAAAATTTAACCTTCTCGCTAAATTAAAAGGAAATCTTAAAGAACATGAGGATAAATTCTCTTCTATTATTTCTTGTAAAAAGAATGAAAAGAATTTTACCTTCAGTGGAAATATTCAAATATCAGACGGTCAGGAAGCTCTTTTTGGCTTTGATTTGTCTAATGTAAAACATCTTCTCTCTTATGAACTAGAATCATATCTATCTTCCATAGAAATGGGGTGGTTAAGAGCCGAAAAGGTTTTGTTAAAAAAATGGCCTAAAGTATTCAATCTGGATTTAGATATCGATGGAATTTCTAATATTGCAGCCTTTTTTAGAAAAGATAAGATTAATATGCAAATTAAAGGAGAGCATATTTCTTATAAAAACCCAAACATATCTGTTGAAATTAACAAAATAGGGGATTTGAACAGTTTTGTTTTTGAAAATGATAATTTTATTGAATTGACTTATGAAAATGGGAACTTTTCTGGAAAAAGCCCGCTCTTCGATGGTTCTTTTTTTATTCCAAAGTTCGATTTAAGCTTTCAAGTAAATAAAGCAAACATCGCTCTTATTGATAATGATTTCAAAATTACTGTTTTTGATTCAAATTCAGAAAATTTGAAATTGTGCGGCAATGTCTTTTTCAGTATGCCTCAAAAAAATTATTCATTACTAGATATTCAAGTAGAAAATTTTGAGGGCAGTTTTAATGATTTTCAAAAATTCGGCAGACATTTTGACTTTAATGGGAATTTTGATTTTGAAGGGATGGTAAATGGCGGATTTAATATTTTTACTAAGTTTTATGACCAAAATTCAGATGTTCAATGGCAGATTGAAACATTAGTTAATAAATTAATTATTCCAATAAATGAAAAGTCTAAGATTGAAGATCTCCAAGCTAAAATAAACTATAATTCCATAGATAATGAAATTAATTTTGAAGATATTTCTGCTATTTTAGCGCTCAAAGAGAAATCTTATCAGATAAGTTGTCCATTATTAAAATATGGAGAAAATATTTGGGATTTTGATTTGAGGGTATCAAATTCAATATGGGATGTTCTTCGGCTTCAAGGCGAGATTAAAGAGCAAGATAATAAGCTTATTTTTTCTTTTAATGAAAAAGGATCTTCATATTTTAATGAAAAATTAAATATTTCAGATTTGATAATTGATGAAGCCTTTAATCTAGAGAAAATAAATCTCCAGATGCATTCCAAAAGCTCAAGATTTTTTATGCAGATGCAGTTTTTAATAGATTTTGGTCTTTTTCCTATTAATAACCTTTCTTTGCAAAACTTAATTAATATGCCGTCAAAAGGACAGTTCATTACTAAAATTAAAATGGATGAAAACCAGCCATTTAATTGTCATGTTTTTTCAAAAGACTTTACAATCAATAATAAAAGCTTTGAAAAATTTGAATTGTTGGTAAAAAAGGATAAAAATAGCTGGAATATAGAAAAAGTTCTTTTAGATGATTTGGAATCTAAGTTCTTAGTTGAAATGGATGAGAAAAAATGGAAAGTATATGATTTTGAAATAAATCAAAGAGATTGTATTTCCTGCTTGTTAGAAGGTACATATTTTGAAGATGAGGCTAAGTTTAATGCCAAGCTTATCGATTTAAAAATTGATCTGAAAAAGTTTAAAAATTTACTATCAGACTTTATTAGCTTTCCCAAAACTTCTATCGAAGGATATTTAAAAGGCAATGGAGCTATTTCTATTGACTTGCCCTCTCAAAATAAGGATTGGTCATTTAATTCAGATTGGGATATTCAGCCGGATCATTTGATTATTGACTCTATGCGCCTTGGCAACAGGGGGCCTTTGAATATTAATCTATCGACGCAAAGCGGCTTGATAGTACAGGGCATTGATCTGAATTTTTATAGTAAAATACATGATCTTTCCTATTTAAAGTGCCAGATTGGGCAAATAGCTTATAATTTTGAAAAAAATAAATGGTCTTCTAAAGAGACCTATCTTTATTTCCCTAAAGATCTAATTTCTGAATTGATAACAAAAGAGAAATTTCAAAAATTTTCTGAACTAATTCAGATGATGAAATTTGATGAGGATATTGAATTGACTTTTGACTTGGAAAGTTTAAATGATTTTTCTATGTTTACAGTTGTAGCATCAAAAGGATCCTTTTTAGTAAATAATCATGAGCATCAGCTTCAAGATATATTTGTCAGTTATGATTCTAAAACTGTGAACCTCGACTTTAATTATCTGCTTCAGGAAAAGTATTACAAAGTTAAAAATGTTTTGGATATTGAAGATAACCTTATATGCAAAACTTATCTTTTTGATGAAAACTCCAAGCTCACTAATATACCTCTGTTAATTGAATGGGAATTTGATAAAAATGAAGGTTTTAATTTTAATGAGATTCAGGGTTCTTTTTCAGGTATAGATCTCTCTTTTCAAACCGATGTTAGAAAACAATTAAAAAACCATCTTTTCGGACATTTAAAATTTGATCTTAAAGAAGCTCTTGAGCTTTTCCCCAAAGAGATCAAAGATATTTTTGCTCCTTTAAAAATTGGGAAAGGATATGAAATCAGAGGGGCCTTAAAAATTGATCCCAAAGATAAACAGTGGATTGATTTTAAAGGGATATTCTCAGGAAAACAGTTTGAACTTTTTGGTTATCAGTTCAAAACCCTTTTGTCTCAAATTGAAGCGACTTCAGATAGTGTTATGATTAAAAATTTTAAGATAAGCGACTCTTCCGGAATTGTATCTATAAACGATATTGAGATGAAAAAATTAAATGATGAATGGTCTCTTTCTATTCCAAATCTTAAGGTCCGTGATTTAAGACCTTCTTTATTTAAGGATCTAGAAGGTAAACAATGCGAAATAGAGCCTTTGTTAATTAGAGAGCTTAATATCTATAATTTTAGTGGTAAACTAAATGACAGGAATAGTTTTACCGGTAAGGGCTTTTTGTACTTTATTAATTCTTTTAAAAGAGGACATTCCATTTTTGATTTCCCTTCTGATGTTCTGAGCAGGATTGTAGGTCTTGATTTGGAATTGTTAACTCCTGTTAAAGGAAGGATTGACTACCGTGTAAAAAATGGGAAATTCTATTTAACACAAATGAAACATTCCTATAGCGAAGGTAAAAGATCGAAATTTTTCTTGTCTGACAAAGGGCAAAGGCCTTTTATCGATTTTGATGGCAATATCCATATAAATATTGCCATGAAGCAATATGTCTTATTTAAGTTCACAGAATCATTTATTATTTCTATTAGAGGTAAGCTTAACTCGCCGGATCTAAATCTAAAGAAAAAAAGAAGTTTTCTTATTCCATAAGAATTTAGGATTTAAGAGGCTTATTGATTCCCGTTTAATCTGTTTTTTACTACTGATATAATTTTTTTTGTTAATAGTGGTAATCCAAAACCAAATACTACACCTCCCGCTAGAAAGCTAATATTTTCATAAATATGTAAATCTTGAGTGTCAGCTTGTTTTACTTTATATTGATTATAAAAATAAAGTAATAAAGCCGCAATGCCATGCATCTTAAGGAGCATATGTCTTGAACCATTATTAATGTATTTTATATTATAGAACAGTGCTAGCCTAGTAATAAATATAAATGGCAGATATTTAATTATTGATTTGCATTTAGTAATTGTTAAGATTAATGAATGCCCACACAAATAATCAAGCTGCTGATCATAAACAGTAACGTCGAAGGGATCTCTTTTAAGTAAAGTGCTAATAAAAGCTGTCCCAAAGTTACATAAGGTTAACGAAAGATATTCATTAATTAAAAACTGGTTTAGAAAAGAAGAAATTTTGCGGATAGTGGATTTTTGGGAGTATTGAAACTTTTCAATATTTATTGTTTTAGGGCATTTATTAAGACAGGAAATTTTCCTATTGCCACCATGCATATGATTGCTGCAATAAATCAAACATTTTTCATGATAAGATTTTAAAACAATTTTCTCTTCAGAGGTCCTGCAGCAGGTTGTTTGAACATCGCATCCTTTGTCATAGCAAACAGGGCAGGCATCATCATCTCTTTCATCTGTTTTATGAAATCGTTGAAGATTTGAAGGGGAGGTGTCGAAGAACCAACCTAGGCAATAATTAAAATATTTTGAAATATTCATAATAGTTATCTTGTTTTTATTTAAAAGTTATTATTAATTTAATAATGTTATTAATTATAACGTTAATAATATTAAAAATTAATCAGTTTCTAGGTTAATAGATTTTCGAAAGTTGAACATTTAAGCCTATTAGTTTAAACGTTTGAAAATTAAAGTTTTACGATTTCTCTCTTTTTGGCAATTAAAATATTTGTTACTCTTTTCAAAGATGTTTTTACGACGAAAATCATGTGAAATATTTTATAGATCTTAGTAAAAAAATTTTTAATGTTCTTCTTCCTTCTTTTTGTCTTTTTTGTGATGAAAAAAGCGAGAGGATTCTTTGTGATACTTGTATTGGTTTAATCGCTTTAAGCGAAAAGGTAATAGATAGAAGATTTTCCTATCTGTTTGATAAAATTGGACCGGGGTATTTGCTTTATTTAGAGTTTAAAAAGAACAGGATCTTGAAACTTTCCAAATTATTAGCCGCTTATATGATTACAAAATTAGATATGTTAGATTGGCCCCAGTTTGATTTTGTTGTTCCTTATAATAATAGTATATTCAAGAGAAATGATCATATAGCTCAATTATCAAAGGAGGTCGCAAAATTTTTAAATATTCCCATTTCTTATAAGATAGATAAAAACTCTCTTGTAATAACTGATTCAATTGATGAAGAAAAAATAAATA
>CAYNVX010000042.1:0-4077 GCA_964400755.1 uncultured bacterium
CATACTTAATGCTCATAAAATTAATAATGGCCAATTCCCTGAAATAGACAATAATGAAAATAGTGATTTTCTCTTTTATCCTGCCTCGGACAGTGAAGAAATAAAAAATAAAATTATCGAACTTGTAAAAACTGAACTTCCTGAAAAAAGACATTTTCATCCAATGGATCATATCCAAGTATTATCCCCTATGAAAAAAGGGATTATCGGAACAGAAAATTTAAACGTAGTTCTGCAAGAGGCTTTGAACCCAAGCTCTCAACCTCTTTACAGGGCAGGCCATCGCTTTCATGTAAATGACAAGGTTATGCAGATCAAAAACAACTATGATAAAAAAGTCTTCAATGGAGATATTGGCAAGATCTTGGAAATTGATAGAGTAGAACAGCAGCTGATAATATCTTTTGAAGACACACGGATCGAATATGATTTTTCAGATTTGGACGAAATAGTTTTAGCTTATGCTGTTTCCGTGCATAAATATCAAGGCTCGGAATATCCCTGCATTATAGTTCCCATCCATACCTGCCATTATAAGCTTCTTTACCGCAACCTTCTCTACACAGCAGTCACAAGAGGAAAAAAACTGGTCATATTAGTAGGTACGAAACAGGCCTTGGCAATCGCTATAAAAAACAATGATGTAATAAAAAGATATACAGGACTTGAAGAGGCACTTTTAAATAATACAAGGGCCCAACAAGCACTCCTTCCGGGATTTGAGATTTAGGTACTATTATGAAAAAAGCTATAATCATCGGCGCCTCTTCCGGAATTGGAAAAGCCTTAGCAATTGAACTATCAGAAAATGGCTTTGAACTTGGAATTTTAGCAAGAAGGGAAAATCTCCTCAACGAACTACAAAAAGAGCTTAAAGCACCCTCTATTGCAAAATACATTGATCTTACTGAGCCAGAAGAAGCTATTAAAATATTATCAAACCTTATTCAAGAAATGCAAAATGTCGATCTTATTATTATCAATGCAGGAATTGGCCCCATCAATAATGACCTGGTCTGGCAAATAGAAAAAGAGACAATAGAAACAAATGTTATCGGCTTTGCTTCAATGTCAAATGTTGCTTTTAAATATTTTTTAAAAATAGGAAAAGGACATTTGGTCGGCATTTCTTCCATTGCTTCGATAAAAGGAAGCGCCAATGCACCTTCCTATAATGCCTCTAAATCTTTCATTTCCCAATATATGCAGGGGCTCAGGCTAAAATTATTAAATTTAAAAATAGATCAGATAAAAATTACTGATATAAAGCCGGGCTATGTCGAAACGGCTATTTTGAAAGGAAGAAAACCTTTTTGGTGTACAACACCAAAAAAAGCAGCTGAACAGATCCTCGAAGCTATAATTAAGAAAAAAAAGATAGCATATGTCCCCAAAAGATGGTTTTTTCTTGCCATCCTGTTCAGGATCCTGCCCGAATATTTTTATAAAGTATTTAGAAAATTTATTTCCAAGAATTTGTTAAACACTTAAAAAACGCTAAGCTTTTATTTTTGGCAGAGCTGCCCTTCTTTCTACCCTCGATGATAACAAGACACCTTGCCCTTCTCGTATAAAACTAAACCGCCCCACTTGAGGAAGCTGGTCAGTTCTATTTCTTGGAGGGTCTAAAGCATCATCTGCTTTTACTGTTCTTTGATGACTTACTTTTCTTGATCTATACTTTTGATCATAAGATGCTGATAGAGGAGGCAAAAATTTAATCCTATTTTCTGGTTTAGGAACTTCCTTTTCTTTTGATTGTTTAGCATCTAATGAAGGCAGAGAAAGATCATCATGTCCTAAGACTCTTTCTCTCTCAGATTGATATGGAACATCAATAGGAGGATCTAATTTTTCCCTCTCAAGTGTTCTTGCAATCAATACTTTTCTATCCTGTAATGGGATTATTTGTAAATACTCGATTTGTTCTTTTATAATTGATATTGCATATTCGCTGATACATTTTTCCCTAACAGCTCTTCTCAACTCCTCTAAATGAGAAAAAAGTTCAAGCGGGACAGGCCTTCTTAATGGATGAGCTAAGGGATTAACTATCCACTGTAAAACATCATTAAAGATCTCTACTTCCTCAAGAGTATGAACAGGAGCCGTATTAACAATTCTTAGTACATTCGCAGAATAAAGAATTTTTACACTCATTTTCAACCTTTTATTATCTATTTTTTTTCTAGTTCTTTTTAGCCTTCGCTGAGATCAAGGAACAATAATTTCTTCTATCTCTTCTGATCTTTGTTTTTCAGTTCGCTGAACTATCAATAATTGCTGGCCCAAAGTCATTCGATCAATTCTTTTTATATGAGAAGAGATTGTACGCAAAAAAATATGTTGTATCCTTTCTATTTGTTGATGATCTAGCAACTCAATTTCCTGTGGATTAACAAATTTCTTAGGATCAATATAAGCTTCTCTAAGGTCTAAAAGATGATTATAAAGATCAAAAGACATTTGAGGTAATTCTTCAAGATCTACAACCCATTTCAAAGCCTTTTTTAACTCATCAAATTCATTAAAATCTCCTATTGGAGCGCTGTCAATAATCTCATTTGCAAATTTAATGGGATCGTCAATTGAAATAACTTTAATAGCCGCTGCCATAAATAAACCTTATTTATTAATAATTAAGAAGAATCAAAAAGATTAGCAGATCATATCGCCTGGTTCTAATCCATCAACAGTAGGTAATTTGACTTTATTATCAGGCCCTGCGGTTAAAAGCATACCCTGACTTTCTATTCCCATAATTTTAGCAGGTTTCATATTAACAATAATTATAACATTTGAACCGATTAGACTTTCTGGATTAATAAATTTTGCTATTCCTGAAACGATCTGTCTCTTTTCAAATCCTACATCAACCTGCAACTTTAAAAGCTTATCACTTCTTTCTACTTTTTCAGCTGAAAGAACTTTTCCAACTCTCATATCTAACTTTTGAAAATCCTTAAAGGAAATTTCTTCTTTATTATTGTCTTTTTTTTCAGACATCGCCTTTAACTCTTTTTTTTGGTGTTGATTAAGTTTTTTTATCTCTTCTTCAATCTCTTCGTCTTCTATCTTCCTAAAAAGAAGAATAGGGGTTTGAAGTTTTTGATTTTCTTCTATTGGATCTCTTTTCACATCATCCCAGGATTCTTTTGACAGTTCACTTGAAAAACCTAACATTTTCCAAATTAGTTGAGATGAATGAGGAATAATTGGAAAAGAAATCAAAGCCAAATCTTTTATACAGTTTAAACAGAGAGCAATAGCACTATTCATTTTCTCTTTTTTAGATGAATCTTTAGCTAAAGCCCAAGGTTTTTTTTGATCAAAATAGATATTAGCCTTTTGAGCAATCTCCATAATTATATGGGTAGCTTTTTTTATGGAAAACTCTGAATAGGCCTTTTCAATTTCTTTTATACTATTTTCAATATCTTTTATAAAAAGCTTATCATCCGTTGAAAGCTCTTTAATAGCCGGCATTTTCTGATTGCAGTTGTTTTTTGCAAAGACAAGAGTTCGATTAATAAAATTACCAAACTTGCCTAACAGTTCACTATTGCACTTATTTTGAAAGTCCTTCCAAGAAAAATCAGAATCTGATGTCTCCGGAGCAATCGCTGCTAAATAATATCTGATCTGATCGGTAGAATAATGCTTAAAAAAATCTTCTAGGTCAATATACCAGCCTTCCGATTTGGAAAACTGTCTTTTCTCTAACATTAAAAATTCATTGGCCGGGACATTGTCAGGTAATTTATAAGGTTTGTTCTGTCCCATTATCATCGCTGGGAAAAAGACTGTGTGAAAAGGAATATTATCTTTGCCGATAAAATGAATTAATTTAGCTTTTGGATCTAACCAATATTTTTTCCAAAGGTCGGGATCCTTTTGCTTTATCGCCCACTCTTTTGTTGCCGAAATATAGCCGATTGGAGCATCAAACCAGACATATAGTACTTTTCCTTTTGCCTTTTCAAGAGGGACAGGGACTCCCCAGTCAGAATCTCGTGTTATAGCTCTAGCTTTTAGATCATCAATATAATTCTTAGCAAAATTTAAAACGTTTTGCTT
>CAYNVX010000042.1:4087-11740 GCA_964400755.1 uncultured bacterium
TTCCACTCTTTTTTAGATATCCACTCATTTAATTCTTTTTTAAATTTATCAAACCGTAAATACCAATGAGTGCTTGGCTTTAAAACAAGCTTCGCCCCTGAAATCTTTGATCTTGGATTTTTTAAATCAATCGCTTCATAGCTTGCCGAACACTTTTGACATTCATCTCCTCTTGCTTCTTCAAATCCGCATTTAGGACAAGTACCGACAACATATCTATCAGCTAAAAATCTGTTTTCTTCTGGAGAATAAAGATGCTCTTCAACTCTTTCTTCAATATATCCATTATTATAGAGATCCTTAAAAAACTCCTGTGCAGTTTCTGCATGGCCTTCCCACGTTGTCCTAGAATAATTATCAAATGAAATATCCAGTTTAGTAAAAAAATCCTTATTTATTTTGTGAAATATGTCTACATGTTCTTTGGGAGTTCTTTTTGCAATATCTGCACTCAAAGTAATAGCAACGCCATATTCATCAGATCCGCAAATAAATAATACATCATTGCCCTTTAGTCTTTCATATCTTGCATAGCAGTCTCCAGGCAGATAGGCACCAGCGATATGTCCAAAATGAAGAGGGCCATTAGCATAGGGCAAAGCAGATGTAATAAGAATTTTTTCTTTCATAGGTCTTTAATTATTTACTTCTCTTTCAACTTCATCCGGCATTTTAACCAATTCTTCCATAATTTCTGAAAGGGTAACTTGTTGATCATGACGAATTCCTTCCTGTGCCAGTCTAATAGCATAATTTGCTAAATCAAATCGATTGCCAAACTTATACCTTATCCTTTCATTTGTTAAAAAAGTTTGAATTTTCAAAATATTACCTCATTTTATTTAGATTTTTATGTTCCTGAGCAATAAATATTGATCTAAGAACTTCATAGGATGGTTCTATCTCTATGTTTGTCACTACATAATCATAATTGTTTTGTTTAGCTATTTCTTTCTCTGCCCATGAGAGCCTTTCTTGGATATCATCGTTGCTGTTCTCATTTCTATTAACAAGTCTCTTTTTAAGCTCATCTATGCTAGGTGGCGCAATAAAAATATATGTAGCTTCAATTAAATTGTTTTTCTTTATGTTTAAAGCTCCTTGAGTGTCAATAATCAATACAATATGTTTCCCTTTATTCAGTTGGGTATAAATCAAATTTTTGTCAGTTCCATAATTATTTTCAAAGACCTTCGCATGTTCTAGAAAATCACCATTTGAAATTTTCTTTTCAAATTCCTCTTTTGTTATAAAATGATAATCGACCCCTTCTTTTTCATCTTTTCTCGGTTTTCTGGTCGTAAATGATACACTTTCTATTACGCAGGAAAACTCATCAAACAGCATTTTCATTAATGTATTTTTTCCACTTCCTGATGGACCGCTAACTATAAAAAAAAGACCTTTTGATAAATTCCCTAAAACTTTTTGCATAATTACTCAATATTTTGAATTTGTTCTCTTATTTTTTCTAGTTCCGTTTTAATTTCAATAATATGTTTGGCAATTTTTGAATCCTGAGCTTTAGAAGCTATGGTATTGCTCTCTCTAATCATCTCCTGCATGATAAAGTCCATTTTTTTACCAACGGAATCTTCTTTAGTCTTAAATATATCTTCAAATTGCCCAATATGGGAATTAAGACGGGTCAACTCTTCGGTTATATCGATCTTATCAGTATAAATAGCTGCTATTTTTATAAAATCATCTTTTTCTTCTTCTTTTTTCGGAAGAAGATCAAATTTAGCCTTTAAATTATTGATAGAAGCTTCTTTAGCAATAGGCGCTCTTTTGTTTATCAATATAACAATTTTCTTAACCAGAGAAATCCGATTTTTTATATCTGCAGTTAAATTTATCCCCTCTTTAATCTTCATCTTTACTAAATTGTCCAAGGCTTTTTCTAAGGATTCATTTAAAGCTGTTTTATATAAATCCTGATCTTTTATCTCTTCAGCCTGTGAAAAGTTTCTACTTTGTGAGATCAAAAAACTCAAATCAATTGTTTTTGGGTCATAATCAAGATATTCTGCAATATTTTCCCAACCAGTCTTCAATTTTTTCAAAAAGATCTTGTCCGGTAAAAAAGATTGTATGTTTTTCTCATCAGGATAGAAAAAAATTCTAACTGTAACCTGTCCACGAAAAATCTTTTCAGATACCCATCTTTTAATATCTAAGTCAAAAGAAAACAGCTCTTTAGGGAGCATCGTTGAAACTTCTAAATATCTCCTGTTAACAGCTTGAACTTCTATTATTAATCGTCCAATTTTTGTCTTGGCACTATATCTCCCAAATCCTGTCATGCTGCGCAACATAAAATTCTCTTATATAAGTTACTAAATATAAAAAAATTGTATGTTTATCCTTTGTCAAAGTCAAGGTAATTTTACAATGATGAATCAAGAAATTTAATACTAAAAATAATTCTAAAAAATAATTTTTAAAGATAGAGTAAGAAAGATCAGTTTTTCAAGAAAAAAATGATATAAAAAATTAAATAAAATTGTTGATTTTTTTAAAAATATTATTTACATAAAATAGTAGAAATCAGTTCTATAGAGACCTTTAAAAAATAATGCTATTTTTTGTCCTATAAGACTTTTGGATCGTGTCATAATACCCCGCGGTCCCTGTTGATGAATCCGAAAAGCTGCAAAAAGAGGAAGAAGCAGCAGCAGCTCAACCATCGCTCTCTTAAAAAAGAAACCCTATTTAAAAAATTAGATTATCCCTTATTATAAATATAAATAAATAATTTGATTTATGCTGCATAAAAAAGCCTTTGAAAAAGCATGTGAATGTCTTAAAACCATATCTCATCCTTGCCGTCTAAAAATGATAGCCATCTTATTGAAAAAAGAGGCAACAGTCGGCGAACTAGCCAAAAGCTGCAATATTCAGCCTCATATGGCATCGGAACATCTCACAATTATGAAAGATCGCAATCTTTTAAAATCCGAAAAAAAAGGAAGAATGGTTTATTACTCCATTCAAGAAAAAGCATTATTCAGCATATTAAACTGCATAGAGACAAAGTTCGGTAAATAACTTTATTTTAATCAATAAATATCGTAATATGACGATATTACGATATAAATGAGGCGAAATATGATAAAATTTTTAAAAAAAGATCATTGGTCCCCCTATTTGGTCGGAGCCCTGATCGGAGTCCTTTCCTGGATTACCTTCCTCTTTTTTAACCATCAGCTAGGATCTACCGTTGCCTTTCAAAAATTTGTAGGCATCCTTTATGGGATTTTTGATCCGAAACATATTGAGAAATCCAATTATTACCACAATTATTTTTCTCAAAATGTAATCTCCTGGCAGCAGATGTTACTAATTGGGCTCTTTCTCGGAACATATATTTCCCGAAAGCTTTCCAATTCAAAAAGAGTGGAGTATGTCCCTGTTATCTGGGAGAAAAATTTTGGAAAAAGCAAAACCAAAAGATATATAGGCGCTTTTATCGGCGGCTTTTTATTATTGTTTGGAGCAAGACTTAGCGGCGGATGCACATCTGGCCATGTTATTTCAGGAGGCATGCAGTTAGCACTTTCAAGCTGGGTTTTTCTAGCAGTAGTTTTTCCAAGTGCAATAGTTTCAGCATTTATAATTTATAGAAAACGCTAGGAGGCTCTAATGTTTAATCTACCATTTTTTGAAAATTTTTCATCAATAGTATCAGGATTGTTATCCGGAATAGCTTTTGGGTTTTTACTTAGAAAAGGAAATGTTACTAATTTCAATACTATTGTAAAACAGCTGCTTTTAAAAGATTTTACCGTTATGAAAATAATCTTCACAGCTATACTTGTTGGCAGTATTGGAATTTTTTTCATGTCTGATTTAAACCTAATCAAACTGGCCCTTTCCAACAGATCCTTAATTGCTGTAGCGATTGGAGGAATAATCTTTGGAGCCGGCATGGCAATAATGGGTTATTGCCCAGGAACTGCAGTTGCCGCTTTAGCTGATGGTGCCAAAGATGTCAAATATGGCATTATAGGTATGTTTTTCGGCGCTTTTGTCTTTGGTGAGACCTTCAATTGGATAAACAGCCAGTTCAAGCTTACAAATGATTTAAACGCAAAAACCCTTAGTTCAGTTTTATCTATTTCTCCGTGGCTCTTTATTTTTATTCTTGCTCTTTTTTTAACAATATTTTTTTATTTGTTGGAAAAAAAATATATTTTTAAAAATAATAAGTAGTATGGCGCAATATAAAACACATACTACAGTTAACATAGTCCTCTTCTTGCCTCTGGCAATTTGGGGACTTATTTATTTTTACCATCCCAGCCTTGATCTGCTTACGCTTTTTGGAGTTGGTTTTTTATATTCTACTCTTTTTATGAACCCAGATATGGACCTTGCTAATAAAATCAAACTCTTATCAATAAGAGGAATACTAAGTTTACCATTTAGATTTTATTCATTAATTTTTAAACATCGCGGTATTTCACATTCCCCTATTTTAGGAACTGCTACTCGTATACTTTGGCTTACAGGTTTTGTATATCTATTGTTTTACATCTGCAATATTTCACTTTTTAATAAAGTTGATTTGAAAACGTTAATAAGAAATACATCTTTTCTATTTGTAATTTCAGGCATAGCCCTTGCAGATATTTGTCATTTGTTTTTAGATTTCAAAAAACATTAATTATTTGCCAAAAAAAATCTATGCTGTAATTAGTAAATTAACATGATTGCTCCAAATAATTTACTATGCCTAAATTAACAAAGCTCAGCTTTAATCAAAAAAACAAAGATTAATATGAAAAAAACAACATTATTAAAAAATTTGATCTTAGATAAAAAAATATTGCTCCTGCCTGTCGTACATGATGCCCTTTGCGCTGTAATTGCTCAACATGCCGGATTCAAAGCTATTTCAGTAACAGGATATGCAAATAGCGCTTCACTACTCGGTAAGCCCGATGTATCTCTTTTAACCTTAACAGAGATGGTAGATTGCGCATCGCGCATAGCTGAAGCAACCGATCTACCAATCCTTGCCGATGGAGATACAGGCCATGGCAATGCAACAAATGTAATAAGAACAATTAAACTTCATGAAAAAGCTGGTGTCGCAGGAATATTTATTGAAGATCAAATCGAACCAAAACGATGCGGTCATATGAGCGGAAAAAGAATTATACCAAAAGATGAAATGGTATCTAAATTAAAAGCAGCCCTAGATGCAAGAACTGACAATGATTTTATCATTATGGCAAGAACAGATGCAATTGCCGTTAATGGAATAGACGATGCAATAGAAAGAGGATTGGCATATCAAGAAACTGGCGTTGATCTAATCTTTATTGAGGCTCCCGTTAATATTGAACAAATGAAACGCATTACACAAGAAATCTCAATACCAACACTTGCAAATATGATCCCCGGAGGGAAAACACCTTTGCTGCCAGCTAATGAACTCTAACAAATGGGGTTTGCAGTTGTTGCCTATCCTACCGCCTGTACTTATATTATTGCAAAAGCAGCAGCAAACTATTTTAACGCTCTTTATTCTACAGGAAATTTAAAACCTCTTGAAAAAGAGATGATCGAATTTTCTGAATTTAATAAACTTATTAGTCTTGAAGAGATTAGAAATCTTGAGAAAAAATATTATAAGAACGTTAAAGATTAAAAAAACAAAGACTTGATCGGATCAAAAGTTCTTCTATGAATCTCACACGGTCCATGTTTAATGATCGCACTCCTATGCATTTCTGTCGCATAACCTTTATGCTGATCAAATCCAAAATGAGGCCATTTTAAATGATATTCTTCCATTATCTTGTCACGTGTTTGTTTTGCAATAATGGAAGCAGCAGCAATGGAAATAGAAAGCGAGTCACCTTTTACAATAGCATTTGATGGAATAGAGGTTGTTGGATATTGATTACCATCAAAAAGTAAAAAATCGGGTCTTACTGATAATTTGCGAATAGCCTGTTTCATAGCTAAAAAGGTAGCTTGTAAAATATTGATCTGATCAATGATTTTATTATCTACTATTCCTATTGAATAAATAATATTCGGATGATTTATAATTCTCTGAAAGACAGCTTCTCTTTTAGCAGCATCCAACTTTTTACTGTCATCTATATCTTCAATCAAAAGGTCTTTAGGTAAAATACATGCTGCTGCAACAACAGGACCAGCCAAAGGTCCCCTTCCAACTTCATCAACACCAGCTATGTTTAAATAACCTTTTTCTCTAAGTTTATTTTCAAATAAGCAAAGCTCTTTCAATCTAAGAATTTCATTTTTTTTAGAATCTGACAAAATTTACAACCTTTATACAAAATATAAATTCATACTTTGTATAAAACTAATTGTATTTATCTCTCAAGAATTTTTATATAAAAAAAAGAAAGCTTAGAAATTTTCTAAAGATTTATCTTTCGATGAACTTCTAAGCTTAAATTAATATGATTAAAGTAAAAGCTTATTCTTTATCTTCAGCTTTTGGGTTTTCTTCTACAATCTCTTCGCTTGGAGCTTGCTCTTCTAATTTCTCTAGTTCTTCAACTACAGCTTCTTCTTGATGCTCAACTTCAGTTTCATCATTTTCATTAGATTTAAAACCAATTTGTTCTTTAATCTTAGATTTTTTGCCTGTTTTATTTTTTAAATAATATAATTTAGCTTTTTTTACTTTTCCCGATCTCATTATTTCAATCTTAGTAATACGAGGGCTATTTATTAAAAATAACCTTTCCATACCACAACCATAAGCTACTCTATGAAGAGTAAAAGTTTCTGAAAGACCTTTTCCTTTAATGGCAATTACAACGCCTGTAAATACCTGAACACGCTCTTTTTTCTCTTCAATAACTTTTAAATGAACACGAACTGAGTCTCCAATATTGAACCTAGGTTTTTTCTTTTTTAAATATTTTGATTCAACTTGATCAATTATCTGATTTGTACCCACGACTATTTCTCCTTATTTTTCCGCTAGATTTTTTTCCTTATTCATATTTTGTTTCTTTTCTAAAAGATATTTAAAATAAAGGTCAGGACGAACTTTTTTCATCTTTTTAAGACCTTCTTCTTTTCTATATCTTTCTATTTCAGCATGATTTCCACTAGTTAAAACTTCAGGAACTGCCATGCCCTCATAATTTTCCGGCCTTGTATATTGAGGCCCTTCAAAAAGACCATTTTCAAAAGAATCATTTTCAGCTGCTTCAGGATTTCCTAAAACACCAGGTATATACCTGATAACCGTATCCAATAATACTAAAGCTGATAGACAGCCATTGGTTAAAATATAATCGCCAATGCTTATCTCCTCATCAACCTCTTTTTCTATTATTCGTTCATCTATCCCTTCATAATGTCCGCAAAGCAAAATTAATTGCTTTTCTTTAGCAAGCCTTCTAGCTCTTTGAGCCGTTAAAGGTTTCCCCTGTGCTGATAAATATACAACATGAGAATCTTCATTTTTCCTACTTCTTATCGCATCACATACAGGCTGCGTAGTTAAAACCATTCCTGGTCCGCCGCCAAAAGGACGATCATCAGCTTTCTTATGCTTGTCTTTTGAAAAATCTCTAATATCAATATTGTTAATTTTTATCATTCCCCTTTCCAAAGCTCTTTTGATAATACTTACATCAAAAGGACCTTTGA
>CAYNVX010000043.1:0-1557 GCA_964400755.1 uncultured bacterium
GTAATGGCTAGATCCATAGTTACCAAGCAGGCATTAATTATATATAATATAATTACATAAGTCCTTTCGCCTAAATATTCAAAGAAGATACCTGCCACATAACCAATTAGTATAACAAATAAAAAGTGGATGCTTTTGCCATCTGCTTTTTTTTGTTTTAGCATTCTGTAAATAGAGAAGGGCCATGCTATGCCAAAGCAAATAAGCATAACGACTTCAAAAAAATCAGCTAGCTGCATAATTATTTTTTTTTATTTATTGGTCTTATAAATCTGATAATTGCAGAAGAGATATTATTTTTCATTATAAGTTTTTTATAAAACTATGCTTATAAATTATTTTCATAGTAAATAACTTTCATTTCTTTAAAATAAAGATAAAAAGATTCAGGAGAAAATTATGAAATTATTAAAAATATTTTCAATAATTTTTGTTTTGGGGCTAATATCTATATTTGGAGAGTCAGATTGGCAGGGGGACTATTATAATGAAAATTCAAGTGTGCAATATTTTTGGGCGAAAGGCTTTTTAAACAAAATAGAAGATAGACTTTCCGGAGAAATATTAGATTTAGGCTGCGGCGATGGAAAGATCACATATGAGATAGCCAAGAACCATCCTGAATGTAATATAACAGGTGTAGATCCTTCTCCTTCAATGATAGAGACAGCTAAAAAAAAGTATAAACTTTCCAATTTATCTTTTTTAGTGGGGGATGCACAGAATCTAAAATTTGATAAAAGGTTTGACTATGTCATATCTTTTTCCTGTTTTCATTGGATAGTTGATCAGAATAAAGCTCTTAGATCAATAAATTCCGTTTTAAAAGAAAGCGGTAAGGTTTGTCTATTCTTTGCACCGAAAAGCGATGCTAAGGATCGCTTAGACAAGTCATTAGGTTTTGTAATGGGTAAGAGCAGGTGGAAAAATCTTTTGGCTGCAATGAAACATGATTTTACTTTGGTCTATCCATCTGATTTTGAAAAGATGTTGGTAAATGCTAATTTTATACCATTTCATATTAAGGAAGTTAAAACCCATTTTGTTTTTAAAAATAGAGGGAGTTTTAAAAACTGGATGAAGGGATGGCTGCCTCATGCGAAGGTCTTGGCAAAAAATAATGATGAAGAATTTATGGATGAAGTGATTGATCAATATTTAACCAAACATCCATTAGATGAGAATGGCAGGTTTCACTATTATGATTATATGTTAGAGATCGTTGCTCAGAAAAAGATGGTCTTTTCGAACTAAAGCATTCTTTTAGCAGAGTCTAAATCTTCTTTTAACTTTGCCATTGTTTCAACATTGGCATTGGAAAGGAATTCTTTATAATCGCTTTGAATCTTATTTTCTATTTTATCGCCTCTTTCATGAAGAGCATCGTTGATGATCTGGTTCATGGCCTCTTTAGTTTCATTTAATACTTTTTGCAGCTGAGCTTTTTTATGAGGTTCTGATGTTTCACAATATTCCTGCATGGCATTTTGGAAAAGATTTTGTCCTCGGACAAATTCTTTTTTTCCTAAGTCATTCAGCGACAGCTTGTTGCAATCC
>CAYNVX010000043.1:1567-11705 GCA_964400755.1 uncultured bacterium
CGGACAAATTCTTTTTTTAAAGAATCAGGTTCTTTAGGCTGAAAGCTTTTACTAATTTGTACCATAAAAATAACCTATAGGGTTTTATTTTTGATTTTACAAATTAGTTATATAAAGTAAACAGAGATTGAAAATTTTAATGTTTAAATTTCAAATTTTCTCTATCATAATAAAAAAATACAGAGAAAATTTATGAAAAAGCTTTGTTTATTAATGGTTGTGGGATTTTCTTATCTATTTGCAGATACAATAGAAGATCAAAAGCCCCAAGAAGAAAAACAAGATGTTAGCCTAGAGCAAATCAACAAAGAGCTTACCCAAGCTCAAAAGGATTTTGATATTGCTAAAAAGATGTTCAACCCTTGGTATGGAGGCCCTCTTTTAACAGGTTCCGGAAACGTTATGCCTCCGGGATATGTGAATATAAACCCAGTTGTTCAGATTACCGATAATTATGCAGTTTATAATAGCCATAGAAAATCTATATCTCAGCCTGATCTTGTCAATGTCAATCCCAGTATCGGTTTTGGTTTCGGTATAGTAAAAAGAGTTGAATTTGATTTTACATTGCAGGCTAATTACAATCACAAGCAGGGCAAATCTTATTTCAATATTGGAGATACTTCTGCCAAGATTAACCTGGCTTTATTGATTGAAAAGCCATATGTGCCTGCTTTAAAAATTTCAGTGAATGAAGTTTTTCCAACGGGAAAATATCAGAATTTCTCTCCTTCAAAATCTGCTGTTGAGTCAATGGGATCTGGATCATATAGGACAGAGTTTGGTTTAGGTATGTCAAAAGTTGTCTGGTGGTGGATTACTCACCCTATGCAGTTTAGGCTTTCATTAAATTATGGCGTGCCGACGAAAGTAATAGTACAGGGCTTTAATTCTTATGGCGGCGGATATAATACAGATGGAAAGGTAAATCCCGGCAATTATTTTAAGGGTAGTTTTGGTTATGAGTTTAGCTTTACACAGAAATTTTTATTTGCCATTGATTTGGCCTATGAAGCTGACAATGAGACTACTTTTAAAGGGATAAATGGAACATATGCTGATGGGACAGCAGCTTCAAATGGCAGTCCATCTGCCGATGTACTTAGCTTGGCACCTGCTTTAGAATATCTTTTTACAACAGATATTTCTTTAGTTGGCGGCGTATGGTTTTCAGTATGTGGAAGGAATACAGCTAATTTCCTTGCCGGGATAATTAACTTTTCTTATGGATTTTAAGAAAATTATTTTTGGCAGAAAGGACAATAATGGGTACCTCTTTGAGCTACCCTTATTTTTTTTATAGGGTTTTTACAATTTATACAAGGCTCATTTTCTCTATTAAAAACCAAAAGTTCATTTTGGTTTTTTCCTAAACTTTCTATATTTTTATAATTGCTTTTTCCTTTGCCGAGTGATGTTCCCATATTATCGATGCCTTTTTTTAGAACTTTTATGATGGCATGATGAAGCAAAGCCGCTTCATCATCATAAATGGCGCTAATTAATCTTTTAGGGGCTATTTTAGCTAAGAACAGAGCTTCATCAACATAGATGTTGCCGAGGCCTGCAATCTCGCTCTGATCAAGTAAAAAAGCTTTTATCGATTTTGTTCCTTTTAAAATTTTTTTAAATTCTAAAAGGGTAAATTTTTCAGATAGGGGCTCTATTCCTAATTTATCTAAGATAATGGAAGGATCTTTAACTAAATAGATCCTGCCGAACTTTCTTACATCATGATAAGCCAGAATAAAATTATTAAAGATAAAGTGAATATGTTCATGTTTCTGATTTATAGAATCTTTTTCTTTAATCAGGAATTTGCCGCTCATCCTGAGATGGACAAGCATATAATAGTCGGTAAGTTTAAAAATTAGATATTTGCCTCTTCTTGAGATCTCCTGGACTCTTTGTTTTTTTAGATCTTTTATAAAAGTAGAATCAGAGACAGAAAAGATAATCTTTTCGAAAAAAACTTTTACATCTAAAATTGTTTCTCCTCTCAATCTCTTTTGTAATTGTCTTTTAATAGTTTCAACTTCAGGAAGTTCGGGCATAACATTAATCTAATTATTGTTTAAGGGGATAATTTTAATGAAGTGGCTACTTTATGCTAAGAGAAAATTAAAGAGATAACCAACAAAAATAATTCCTATACCTACAATTGCAGCAAATATCAGAATTAATTTAAATTTCATGATTCTTTTCATAATGAAGAACTCAGGTAAAGATAGTCCTGTCACTGCCATCATAAAGGCTAGGACAGTTCCCATAGGAAGACCTTTTTCGGTAAGGGTACTGACTAAAGGGATCACTCCGGCAGCATTGGAATAGAGCGGTATGCCGATCAATACAGCCAATGGTACGCTGTACCAATTGGACTGATGGGCATATTTAGTTAAAAAGTCATTGGGGATATAACCATGTATCCAGGCTCCTATTCCAACGCCAATAACAACATAGAGCCATATTTTTTTAAAGATAGAGAAAGTGTAATTTCCGGCAAAAGAGAGCTTGTCTTTCCATAGAAGTTTTTTAGAGTGGCAATGGCAAGATTTGGTAGAAGGAAAACTTTTTGCTAAAAGATCATTAGATATCCATTTTTCAGCATTGATTTTTCCTAAAATAATTCCTGCTATAACACTTATAACAAGTCCGCTGAAGATGTAAATAAGGGCAACTTTCCAACCGAAAAGACTTAATAGTAATATTAAGGCAACTTCGTTGATCATCGGCGAGGCTATGATAAAGGAAAAGCAGACGCCGATCGGGATACCGACTTCTATAAAACTTAAAAATAGCGGAATTCCGCTGCACGAGCAAAAAGGGGTTAT
Source organism: uncultured bacterium (assembly GCA_964400755.1). Taxonomy (GTDB): domain Bacteria; phylum Chlamydiota; class Chlamydiia; order Chlamydiales; family SM23-39; genus CAYNVX01. Next base: position 4,399 of record CAYNVX010000043.1, read on the forward strand.
TATACCAATCAAAGATGCAATCAAATTACCCAGATATACTTTTTTCTGATCGAGAAGCTTTCTGATTTTTTCAGGAGGAAAATGTAGTCGTATCAAAGAAACGATAAAGATAAATATCAGCATCAAGATAAAGATTTTTAAAACATCGAATATGAAAAATTCTAAAGAGCTTCCAAGATAAGAGTTTTCAGGAATAGATAATAAATTATAAGTGATCCATTTGGAAAGTAATTCAAGGGGATAAAAAATAGTCATAAAATCACATCATTTGCTGCATTAATATTATTTAACAAATGTTAAATCTTCTAGCAATAAAATTTAAGAGTTTTTAAATTGTCACCTTTAAAAAAAGGAGTTTTTATGAAAACAAGATCATTGTTTTTTTTAATAACAGCTGTTTTGGGGTTAAATTTTAGTCATGCAGCTGAAATGATAGAGAGATGTACTCAAACCGAAACAAACCAATATCAGTCTTTTAATAGATATCATTTTAAAATTTCGAAAAAGAAATATCAGCTATCCGATTTTTTTGAGATCGATAGTGAAGATACTTATAGAGGAACTGTTAAAAAAAGTAAATTCCGTCTTCGTAATTGTTATGATCTTTCCGATACTGACGGCTGGTGTGCTACAGGGATTAGAAGAATGTTCTCTTTAGGTTCATTTTTTGACTGGGGCGCGGAAATAGATGTTTATGGGACACAAGGAGAATGGCTGGGGATGATAGAAGGGAAAGTTCTAACAACTGCTATGGCAAGGTTTCATATATATGATCGTTATGAAAATTTAGTAGGAGTTGCATTTGTAGATAATACCGGAAGAGGGGTCACAATAACAAAACCCGGTAATGAAACATATGCCCTTGCAAAATTTGAGAGAAGATTTGAAACGGATATAGAAGATACTTGGAAAGCAATTGTCTATGAACCTGCAGCTCTTGATGACAGGCTGATACGTATTTTTGCAGCCTTTTGTTTAGATGTTCAAGATAGGTTTCATAAAGACAAATAAAAAATAATTATTTTTTTATATAGCGCCATTTTTTAGTATGAGTAATTAAGTGAACATAATTTTAGGAGTTAAAAATGGCGCAGGAAGGAAAAAAGATAGTAAAGTTAGATGTAAAAGCACTCATCGGGTTAATGAATAAAGCTTTAGCGGATGAGTGGTTGGCATATTATCAATATTGGATTGGTTCTAAGATAATATCAGGACCATTCATGGAAGAAGTGGCAAAAGAACTTGAAGAGCATGCCGGTGAAGAATTAAAACATGCCAATATGTTAACGGACAGGATTATAATATTAGGCGGTAAACCAATATTAAATCCAAATCAGTGGAGCAAGCTTTGCAACTGCAAATATCTTGAACCTACAAGTTTTGCGACAAAAGCTCTTTTGAAACAGAATATTGCCGGAGAAAGATGTGCTATTGATGTTTATCAAAAATTGGTTGATCTAACAGAAAAAAAAGATCCTATTTCTTATCATATGTTCCTTTCTATTCTTGAAGAAGAGGTAGAGCATGAAGAAGATCTACAAAAGTTTTTAGATGCTTTGGGTAAAAAATAGAAAAAGCGTTTGATTTAAATTGCATGACCACCTATATAGTAGGTTATATGACCTATAATATAGGTGGTTCTATTTTAGAGAAGGTGATATAAATGCTTACATGTCTATTTGGAAATAAAGCTATTGAAAAAATCTTATTTTTTTTGGTAATCAATAAGGAATGTTATGCAACTCAGCTAAGTAAAATTTTTGATGAGGCTCTTTCTGTATTTCAAAAGTCTTTGGATCGACTGGAGTCGGGGGGTATTTTAATAAGTACTCTAAAAGGAAAAACAAGACTTTATCAGTTTAATCCTAGGTGTCCATTCATTAAAGAACTTAAACAACTGATAAATAGAGCTTATGAGTTTTTTCCGGATAAAATTAAAGAAACATATTATGAAATTCCAATTAGAAAAAGACCTAGAAGAAAAGGGAAGCCTTTATGAATTTTAAGGATTTAACAATTGAGCAATTGGCAGCTATTATTTCAAAAAAATCTGAAGAATATGGATTGGATGTTATTTTGGTAGGAGGCGCGTGCGTTTCAATATATTCTCATAATGATTATCAATCATATGATTTGGATTTCATTACATATGAAAATATGAAAATTATAAGCAAAGCCTTAATGGAATTAAATTTTGAAAAGAAAGGAAAACATTTTATAAATAATGAATCTCCTTTTTTTATTGAATTTATTAATCCTCCAATAATGATTGGAGAAGAATCAATCAAAGAATTTGAGATTCATAAGACTCCTTTAGGTAAGATTAAAATGTTAAAACCTACAGATTGTATAAAAGATAGACTTGCGGCTTTTTACCATGGGGAAGATTTTCAATCTTTAGAACAGGCTGTAATGGTTTATAAGCAGTCAAAAAAAATTAATATAGACGAGATTAAAAAATGGTCCAAAAAAGAAGGACATATAGAGAAATTTAATATTTTTTTAAAAAAGATAATTTCTAAAAAAAAATAAAATGATTACATTAGGGAAGTATGAAAAACAAAAAATATAATGTTGGAGTTGGCTTTGGTCTTACATCAGGAGTTATAACGACTCTTGGTCTGATGATAGGCCTTTATTCATCTACATTTTCCAGAGGAGTAGTTTTAGCAGGTATTTTAACGATAGCTGTTGCTGATTCTTTTTCTGATGCTTTAGGTATTCATATTTCAGAAGAATCAATAGGAACAAAAACACAAAGAGAGATCTGGATTGCAACCGGTTTAACATTTTTTACAAAATTTGTAGTTACCCTCTCTTTTTTGGTTCCTTTTATCTTTTTTTCATTAATGTGGGGTATTGTTGCGAGCATTATATGGGGATTTTTTTTAATAAGCAGTTTTAGCTATGTTGTTGCAACAAAACAGAATAACAATCCCTATAAAGCAGTTCTAGAGCATGTTATGATAATGGTCTTTGTTATTGTCGCTACTTATTATATTGGTAGATGGATCGATTCTGTTTTTTTACTGTAAGCTAAAGAAAATCACAAATTTTTATTAAGTTTGTTATTATTACACGGCCCTTAATATTTAAATTATTCACTAAAAAAGTTCTTTTTTAAAAAATCTTTATAAAAAAATATTTTTATTTTGTTATGTTAATGTTAATAGGCAACTATTAATTTTTGCAACCAAGAGGATTTTAGATGGAACTTTCTATATTTTTAGCAAAGCTAATTGGATTAGCTTTATTAATAATTGGTATTGCCATACTTGGCAAAACTAAAAATTTTCAAGATTCAGTAAGAGACTGCAGCAAAAATCATGCAATTATGACATTGATAAGCTTTATGCCATTAATTGCTGGTCTTGCCATTGTTATAAGTCATAATTCATGGGACAAGGACTGGACAATTGTTGTAACATTAGTTGGATGGCTAATATTACTAATTGGCGTCATCAGACTTTTCTTCCATAAAGATATAATGATGAAAATGGCTATTCTAGCAAAAAACAAGAATATGTTTATCACAATTGGAATAGTTTTAATTATTATTGGCGGTTATTTAGCCGGCAAAGGTTTTTACGGATCTAAATTTCTATAATTTCTAAAGCGGGCATTTTGCCCGCTTTATTTTCTTTTCTAAATATTTTTTCTTGTTATATTCTTTTTTTCTAACAATTAACTTATAAGTATTTTTATGACATATTCAAGCTGGATAGAAATTGATCTAGGTCAATTAAAAAAGAATATCCAAATCATCCGCAATATTTTACAAGGCAAGCTTTACTGCTTGCCTGTAAAGGCCAATGCCTATGGCCATGGATTGATAGAAGTCTCTAAACTTGCCCAAAAAGAAGGAGTGGACTATTTAGCTGTTGCCAATCTTCAAGAAGGGATAGCACTTAGAAAAGCTAATATTTCCATTCCTATATTGCTATTAGGAGCTTTTTACGAGAACCAGATAAAAGAGATTATTGATTATGATTTGGAAGTTACCGTCAGCTCACAATATAAAGCTCAGATATTAGCAGATTATTGCAAGGCTAATAAAAAAAGCTGTTTTGCCCATTTGGAAGTAGATACGGGGATGAGAAGGACAGGGGTAAGAGAAGAGACAGCAATAAGTCTTTATAATTTTGTAAAAGATCAAAAACATTTCGAGATAAAGGGGATATATTCACATTTTGCCTTAGCGGAAAATAATTCTGATCCTTTTACAAAAGCGCAGATTGATTCTTTTGAAAGGGTTTTGAAGGCAATTAAAAGCGATAAGCCTTTAATAAAGCATTTGGCCAACTCAGCCGGAATTTATAATTTTAAAGATTCTTATTTTGATATGGCAAGGCCGGCTGCTATCTCTTTCGGATGTTACAGAGAAAAGATCGAAAAGGAATTTGTAGGTATCAAAACCTGCTTTTCAGTAAAAAGCAGGATATCATACTTCAAGGTTGTTCAAGAAGGGATGGGCATTAGTTATGGCCATCAATATATTACGGATAAACAGACTAGGATTGTAACTGTTCCTGTAGGTTACGGCGATGGATATAGAAGGTCTCTTTCAAATATTTCAGAGGTCCTTATAAATGGCAAACGCTACCCTATAAGAGGAATTATATGCATGGACCAGTTTATGGTAGATATAGGAGAAGATAGTGCTTATGTCGGAGATGAGGTTGTCTTGATAGGAAAACAAAAAAATGAAGAAATTTCTATTCAGGAAATTGCTAGACTTTGCAATACTGTTTCCTACGATATTTTATGTTCATTTAATCAAAGGCTTCCAAGAATTTATATTAATAAGGAAAAATAAAATGGATAATATGATTTTAGTATATACAACCTGTCCCGATATTGATGAGGCAAAAAAGATTGCAAAGGATCTTTTAAAACAAAGGCTTTGCAGCTGTACAAATATTATACCTAATATCAGCTCTATGTATCTTTGGTCTGCAAAATCTGATGAAATAGAAGAAAGCGAAGAGGTTTTGTTATTAATTAAAACCTTAAGCGAAAATTATCAGGATGTTGAAAAGACTATTAAAGATTTGCATTCCTATGATATTCCTGCGATTTTTTCTATTGGAGTAGACAAAGCATCCAAGTCATTTTATAAATGGCTTGCTAGCAATATAGAATAATTAATTAAAAAGAAAGTGCTTGCCGTCATAAGCTATTTCGACATCGACTTCTCTTTCTTTTGCATATTTTTTTATTTCTGTTAGAGCAGTTTTTTCATTTTGGCCGACAATGTCTGATCCGCAATGAGTTATGATCATTTTTTTTATTTTTTCTTTTTTGCACCAGGTGAGCTGTTGGCGGATATTGGCATGACCATAGAGCTCTTGTGTTTTTTTATCTTTTCTAACAAGATTTCCTTTTATGGTTGCGCCATCGCCAATATAAAATGAGATGTTTTGAAATGCCTTTTTTCTTTTTTTTATCCATAAAACATCAGGTACATAAAAGAAACATTTTTTGTTTTTTGAGATCTTATATCCTATTGCAGGATAAAGGACTGAATGCTGTACGGAAAAAGGGGTAAAAGTGATTGAACCGATTTTAAAAGGCTTTTCAATGCTAATAACTTTTTGCTGTTCTTTAGATAGTGGAAAAGTCTTAATTCCTTTAAAAGTATTTTTGGTTGCATAAATGGGACAGTCTGCTCCATTTTTTAAACCAAAAGCATGATCGGGGTGTGCGTGGGTCAATAAAATAAAATCCGGTTTAATTTTTTTTAATTTTTTAAGCCAGTCTTCTCCGCAATCGATCATTATCTTATATTTGTTATCAGATATAAGAAGGGATGTATGCATTTTGTGGAGCTTTTTTTTTATCTTGATATATCCCTTTGTACCTAAAAAGGTAAGCTTCATGATGCTTTTTTTCTTTTACGATCGTCTATATGTATTTCTCTTTCTAATTCTGCTTTATTATCCAAGAGTTCTTTTATCTCTTTTTTTTGTTCTTTATCTTCGATGTGGTGCAGTTTTTTTTCTTTTACATCAGGATTAACTATTTTTCTTTTCATTTTTTTCTCCTATTTATTATCTTCTTATCTATTCTTGTGAATAGCGAAAATGTAAAATTTAATAAAGTCTTATTTTATGAAAGGTCTGGTTTTTAAGAGAATTTATGAAGAAGTTATGAAGATACCGAAAGGGTCTACTAAATCTTATGGAGAGATAGCTAAGATAGTTAAGACATCACCAAGGATTGTTGGTTTTGCTCTGCATAAAAATCCTGATCCTGAAAACATTCCCTGCCATAGGGTTGTTTTTAAAGATGGAAGCTGTTCTTCATCTTATGCCTTTGGCGGGAAAGAGGTTCAGGAACAAAAGCTTTTAGAAGAAAAAATATAATCAATTCCAATTATTATATTTTATTCTTTTTTTATCAAAGCGCTCCTGTTTTGCTTTTTGTTCTTTCGGGTATCCGATAACTACAAATGCAAAAGGAAGAATATTTTCAGGAAGATTAAATTCCTTAGTATAGTTCTTTTCAAGTTCCTTATTAAAATATATTCCTGTCCAGACAGCGCCAAGTCCTTTATCATGTGCAGCTAAAAGAAGGTTTTCTGTTGCAGCTGAACAGTCCTGTATCCAATAGTTTTCAATTTTATGTAGTTTAGTGTCTGTACAGATTAAAATACCAAGCGGAGCAGATTTTGCCATCTTTGCATAAGGATGGAAATTACTGATTTTTTCTAAAAGGGCCTTTTCATCTATTACTAGAAAACACCAGGGCTGCTGATTATGAGCGGATGGTGCATACATGGCAGCAGAAATAATTTCTTCGATAAGTTTTTTATCAACTTTTTGATCGGTATAACTTCTTATTGATCTTCTAGTAAAAATAGCATCAAGTGTGTTCATGAAATTACCTTTAAATTTTTCTTTAAAGGTAAATATTTAACGAATTAACAATTAATTGTGAACTCTTTTAAGCAGGGGGCTGTTCTGGAGCGGCTTCTGGCGCTGGTGGCGCAGGACTAAAATATCTTAAAACACGATAGCCTGTATCAAAAGCTGCATAACCGGAGATAATTGCACCGGGCCAAAATATTGGAAAACTTACTGGGAACATTATTATATATGCTATATGAATGATAGCGCTTGCTGTTGCCAGCCATGCTATGTTAGTTGGCATGAAGCCATCTCTTTCTAAGTTGGGCTGTCTGTTTGTATCTTTTATTAAAAGAGCGATCGCAATACCGCACATAAATCTCATTGTTGCAGTTTTAGCAGTATAAATATATGCAAGTCCTGCAAAGATGGAGATTATGTTGTTATTAATAAGATTAT
>CAYNVX010000044.1:0-11446 GCA_964400755.1 uncultured bacterium
AGCGACCTCTTAGGCTAGCTACAAGCCCCTTGCTTTAGCTATGGGGTAGTTGACAATATTATCTCTTGCCCCTTCAATCTTCTAATAATTAATAATGAGCTATTAATTCAACTAAAAATTTGCAAAAAATTAAATAAAATAATTCAGCAGATAGCAGGATAGATTTAAAAGAGAGAAGATATTATAATTTTTTTCTTTAAGAATAAAAAAATATGGGTGTTAGTTATGAATCAAGATCTTGACTTTACCAAGTTTACTTCTAATAAAAAATTAATTTCCTGGGTTAAAGAAATGATAGAGCTTTGCAAACCGGATAAAGTTCATTTCTGTGATGGCTCACAGGAAGAATATGATTCATTAATGAATGAAATGATATCCCAAGGTAAAGCTATTTTTTTAAATCCTAAAAAAAGAAAAGGATCTGTTTTGTTTCGCTCAGATGTTGAAGATGTGGCAAGAGTGGAAGAATCAACATTTATCTGTGCTGATAATAAAAATGATGTTGGTCCAACAAATAATTGGAGAGATCCAATCGAAATGAAAGAAACTTTAAAATCTCTTTTTTCCGGCTCAATGAAAGGAAGGACAATGTATGTTATTCCTTTTTGTATGGGGCCTTTAGGATCAGACAAATCACATATTGGTATTGAAATAACCGACTCGGCATATGTAGTCTGTAATATGAAAATTATGACAAGGATGGGAAAGAAAGTTTTAGAATACTTAAAAGACCAAGATGATTTTGTTCCATGTCTCCATTCTGTCGGTAAACCTTTAGAAGAAAATGAAAAAGATGTTTTATGGCCATGTAATCCACAGAACAGATATATAGTACATTTCCCAAAAGAGAGAACTATTTATTCCTTCGGCAGCGGTTATGGCGGCAATGCTCTTCTTGGTAAAAAATGTTTTGCCCTGAGAATTGCCTCTTCAATGGCACGAGATAATGGCTGGCTTGCTGAACATATGTTAATTCTTGGCATTACCTCGCCAAAAGGGGAGAAAAAATATTTTGCAGCTGCATTCCCATCAGCTTGCGGTAAAACAAATATGGCTATGTTAAAACCATCCTTGCCAGGCTGGAAAATAGAATGTATAGGAGATGATATTGCCTGGATGAAGTTTGGTGATGATGGCAAACTTTATGCTATAAATCCTGAATCGGGTTTCTTTGGTGTAGCTCCTGGAACTTCTCATACATCTAACTATAATGCGATGAAAAGCATAGAAAAAAATTCTATTTTTACAAATGTTGCCTTAACTAAAGAAAATGATGTTTGGTGGGAAGGTATGACAGATAAAGTTCCTGAAGAGATGATTACATGGAAAAATAAAAAATATGATCCTCTTTCTAACGAAAAAGCGGCACATCCTAATGCAAGATTTACAGCTCCTGCAAGCCAATGTCCAATCATTGATAAAGATTGGGAAAATCCCAAAGGTGTTCCTATCTCTGCAATTATCTTCGGTGGAAGAAGGGATGATGTTATACCCTTGGTCTATCAGTCATTTGATTGGGACCATGGTACTTTCTTAGGAGCTAGTGTCTCTTCTCAGATGACAGCTGCTGCAAAAGGTGTAATAGGCAAACTTCGTCATGATCCTTTTGCCATGCTTCCATTCTGTGGATATAATATGGCAGACTATTTTGCTCATTGGTTTGAAATGGGTAAAAAAACAAATATAGAAACTCTGCCAAAGATATTTTATGTGAATTGGTTTTTAAAAGATGAAAATAATAAGTTCATCTGGCCGGGTTTTAGCGATAACAGCAGAATTTTAAAGTGGATGTTCGAAAGATGTAATGAAACTATCGATGCTCTTCAGACTCCAATCGGCTATATTCCAAAAATAGAGGATTTAGATTTATCAAATCTTGAATTGGATCAAAGTACTTTAAATAGGCTTTTTGATATTGATATAGAAAAATGGACAAAAGAATATGAAGAATTATTCAGCTATTTCAAAATCTTTGAAGATCGTCTTCCTAAAAAGATTGTTGAACAGTTAGATAATTTAAAAAATAGATTGGAAAAGGAAGTTGTATGCGAATCTGTATCCAAAGAGTAGCAAGAGCAAAAGTATTAGTAGATAATAAAATAGTAGGCCAAATAAATAGAGGCGCCCTGGTCTTGTTTGGTTGTAATAAAGATGATACCCACGAGAGTGTTGAATATCTAGCTAACAAATTGATAAATTTGAGATTCTTTTCCGATGAAAATGATAAGATGAACCTTTCCCTTTTAGACATAAAGGGAGAGGTTTTAATAGTATCTCAATTTACCCTTTATGCAGATTGCTCAATGGGGCGAAGACCATCTTTTACCGATGCTTTGGAAGCTTCTGTGGCAAAAAAATATTATGAAGAGTTTGTATCTTTGGTAAAAAAACAGCTTAAGGTTGAAACTGGAATCTTTCAGGCTAAGATGCAAGTGCATCTTGTAAATGATGGACCGGCAACTTTTCTTGTAGATAGTAAATAAGATTTTTTAAGAAAGAAGGGCTTCTAATTCTCTTTCTAGATCAGATGCGCTTGGAGCAGCAGCAGCCGGGGCTTTTATAATTGTTTGAGCAAATGTTTTTTCAAAAATTATTTTTGAAAGCTTATTTATTATGGTTTTATAAGAATCATCGATTCTGCAAACTTTTTGCATTAATCTTGTTTGGTCATTACTTCTAAAATATCTTTCATTTGAAATATCTTCCTTTAGTTTTCTGATTTTGGCCGGTATTTCCGCTTCAAGTTTGCTAATTAGTTTTTCTAATGCAGGAATCTCATATTCTCTAAAATTCTCTAAGTGAATCGCATTAATAAAATCGCTGTTATAATCTTCTTGGATAGCAGAAGATAATTCACTTTTAAGGTCAAACATTTCAATTGCAATCCTGACTTCTATCTGAGACTTTAGAACTTTTAAGAGATGTTCATTTAAGTATTTTTGATATTTTTGCTCTTTTTTGGATAAAGGAGTAGGCGAAGGATCTCTTTTTGAAGTAGATGGTTCCATATATTGAGAAACCCTTTCTAGAAGCTGATCTACTTCATTAGATCCGCCCTTTAATGCTTCATTTGGAAGATCAAATCTTTCTAAGGAAGCAGATATTTCTTTAATTAATATATGAGTAGCTTCTCTCTGGCTTGGATTCTCTAAAATCTCTTTTACGGCAAACTCCATCCTATCATGAAGGCTCTTTGTTAATTCGGTTCTGTTGTCATAGCATCTTTCGAAACTTCTAACATTTTTTAAGCTCGATTCAACCATTTCCGCAAGCCTATCAGTACACAATTGTGTAATAATAACATTTATTAAAACTGTTTCACGGATATCATTTTCTCTATTTAGAACAGAAGTAAGATGTCTATTAAATGCTACACTGCACATTATAATACCTATGGTTAAAATCTTGGATTAATAAACCTATTGCGGATACGTGCTATTTCGTGTTTATAATGATTTGCTAATTGTTCTCTTACACTCTCTAAGTCATTTTTTAAAGCAAATGCGGCTCTATCTAAATTACTCATTAATATTATACGATCTATTAACAGCACACAATGTCTTATAGGATATAAACCATCAAAGAAATAACGTTTTCCCAGCTCTTCCAAACTTCCATAATATTCTATTGCTGCTGCTTCAAATTCATTTCTATTTAGTTTGCTAATATTTTGTAATTTAACTTCGAATTCTTTAGCTTTTAGTATTAGAGTGCGTCCTTCACTTAGAGGCCCGTACATTACAAACACTTCTTCTTTTTCTACTGGTGCTGGCGCTGCCATTTGTACAGGTGCTCTTTCTATTGGAGGAGGTATTGCATCTTTGGAGTTAATAATTTCATAATCATCTGCTATTTCCGGATTTGCTGGCGGTGCTCTAAATTCTTTTGGAATTTGCGGGTAAAGGCCTTGATGTCCTTGAACGGGTGCAGGAGCTTCTTCAACAGGAGCTCTTCTTTGTTCAAGGTTGTTTATTTGATCAAGAATACAAGTTTTTATATAAGAAGTACGTAGGATCATAGATACAAGAGTGTTTCTTTCAGCTTCATCTGTTATGGAAGTAGCCTCAGTTTTAAAAGCTGAAAGAAGATTCATTAAATTTGTTGAAATAGAACCTTCTTCTCTTGTCGTTAATTGATCTTTAATTCTTTGCAATTTAGCTGCATCAAACCTGTCAAATTGTGTTAAATCAATAACATTTCTTTGATTTAACGCTAATTGTACAAGTGGTTTTCTTCTTTCTGGTCGAAGTTTGTCGTAATCTTGAAAATAGCTATTTAAGTTTGTTATTCTTTCATTTGCTAGATCATTGATAGTTGTCCACTGATCTAATAAACCTTCTTCTTCAGTTAAAACAACTTTTAAAATGGATTTTTCTATATCTGAAGTTTGTTCATGTATGTTTTGGAACAATCTTCCGTAAAGGCCTTCTGCTGCAGCCATTTTTCACCTCTTAATTTTTTTCTTATTTATGGTTTAATAAAAGCTATTTAGGTTAATTGCAATTATTATAACACAATGATAATTAACTCGTAATAATAAAAACGATTTTATTTTTTTATAAAAAATAAGTGTAAATATTAAAAATTTAAAAATTAAAAGGGAATATTTTTTTATGAAAATTTAAATATTTAAAAAGGCTCAAAATTTTTTGAGCCTTGTAAATGAATTTTATAAACGTGAGAAAATTTCTTCAGATTTAAAGAAAAAAGATATTTCAATTTTAGCATTTTCTAGGGAATCAGAGCCATGTACAGCATTTCTTTCAACACTAGAAGCAAAGTCCTTTCTTATAGTGCCGGCATCTGCTTTAGCAGGGTCAGTAGCGCCCATAATCTCTCTATTTTTGCTGACGGCCGCTTCTCCTTCTAAAACTTGCACACATATAGGACCGGAGGTCATAAAATCTACTAAAGAGGCATAAAAGGGCCTTTCTTTATGCACAGAATAGAATTTTTTTGCCTGTTCCTGGGTTAAATGGACCATTTTTATAGCTACTATTTTTAAACCATTTTTTTCAAATCTGGATAAAATATTTCCTATTTGATTTTTTTCTACTGCATCAGGTTTAATTATTGAAAGAGTTTGTTGCATGATAGTCTCCAAATTAAAATTATTATTTGAATATTATATATCAGAGGTCATTAAAAATCTATGAGTTATGGTAATTATCCCGATCTTGATAAGGTTAAAAAGGTACTCATTGTCAAATTAAGGCATCTAGGGGATGTTTTGCTATCTACCCCTATTTATTCAATTCTTAAAAATAGAGCCCCTAATGCCCAAATCGACCTATATATAAATGAAGAGGCTTTAGATATTGTAAAAAATAATCCCTACATCAATGGAATAATTTTATTTGATAGGAAAATGAAAAAGAAGGGCTTTTTCAAAAAAATAGTTTATGAAAGAAAGCTTTTGAAAAAGATTAAAAAAAATAATTACGACCTAATAATCAATTTAACAGAAGGGGATAGAGGGGATATCGCAGCATTTTTCTCAAAAGCTAAAATCAAGGTAGGCTTTCAAAAGGATAAAAAGTCGATTTTTAAATCTAAATCTCAATATATTGTTAAAAATTCTTTTAAACATAATGTCGAAAAAAACCTCGATGCTCTAAGAATTATAGGCATATTTCCTGAAGAGAATGAAAAAGAACTCTTCTTTCAAATTCAAGAGAGCTTAAGTTTAAAAGTTAGAGAAAACTTAAAAGATCAAAATATAGATCCAGATAACTTTATCTTAATTCATCCGGCTTCCAGATGGAGATTTAAATGTTGGGATAAATTTAACGAACTGATCTCAATATTGGAAAAAAGAGGAGAAAATATTGTTATCTCTTCTTCTAATGACTTAAATGAAATTAATATGTGCTGTGAGATTTGTAAAAATAGCAAAGCTTTTAATTTGGCTGGTAAAACTTCAATTGATGAGCTTGCTATATTAATCAGTTTAAGCAAGATGTTAATATCTGTGGATTCTCTGCCCCTGCATTTGGCTAGTGCTTTAAATAAAAGAGCTGTTGTTATTTTCGGACCAACTTCAGATATCATTTGGGGACCATGGCAAAATGAAAAAATAGATATTGTTAAAATGGACCTTCCCTGCAGGCCCTGTTCATTAGATGGCTGCGCAGGAAGTAAATTCAGCGACTGCTTGCATAGAATTTCTGTTGATAAAGTTTTAAATGCTATTGATAAGAAATTTATAGAAAAAAGCCTTCCTAAAGCTTTTAGCAAAGGAAGGCTTTAATAAATCTAGATATTCAATTATCTGATAAGGTTATAGAAGATATAGCTAGTTCTAATTGATGAAAATAAATGCAATTAAAAAACGGGGAAACTACATAGAGAAATCTTCGCCAAGATAATATTTTCTTGCTTCTTTGCTTTTTAAAAGAGAGTCAACATTGCCGGAAAGCATTACTTTGCCTTCTTGAACAATATAACTTCTGTCTACTATAGAGAATATCTCTCTAGCATTGTGATCGGTAATCAATACGCCGATATTTTTCTTTTTTAAGATTTTTATTAAATGTTTTACATCCTGAACAGCTAAAGGATCTATATTTGCAAAAGGCTCATCTAATAAAAGTAAAGAGGGTTCTCTAACCAAAGATCTGGTGATCTCAAGACGTCTTCTTTCTCCGCCTGATAGAGATATGGCTTTTTCTTTTCTTAAATGTGTTAGGTTTAGTTCTGCCAAAAGCTTTGTCAGTCTCTCTTTTGTCTCATTTTTCGAAAGGTTTAGAGTCTCTAATATGCAAAGGATATTTTCTTCAACAGATAAATGACGAAATACCGAAGGCTCTTGTGCTAAATATCCTAATCCTAGTTTTGCCCTTTTATGAATAGGTAAATTCGATATGTCCTTGTTTTTAAAAAAGACCTGCCCGGAATCGGAACTTATAAGACCTATTGTCATATAAAAAGCGGTTGTTTTTCCGGCACCGTTAGGTCCTAAAAGGCCTACAACCTCATTTTGATTTACATAAAATGAAAGACCATTGACAACGGGTTTCCCACTATAGACTTTCTTTAAATTTCTTACTTCTAACAAGCTATTCTGTTTTGTCATAGGTTCCTTATGTATTGTGAAAAAATTTCCTTAAACAGCTCTTCTTCGTTTAAATCAAAGGTAAAGCGTACATCTCCGATCCCTTTAATCGATTCTTTGTTATTAATGTCTATTTCGGTGGCAGAGAGTCTTATTGCATCATCATCTTGCCAGAAAAGTACTTTTTTGTCCGAAAGGCTAGAAAGTTTTAATATCTTTGTATAGGGATTATAGGAGATCTTATCTGCTATCCCATAGCCTAATGTGTTTTGATCCTTTTTATAAATAAACCTTATCGAATCTTCTAAAACTATGTTTTTTAACTTTTCCTCAACAGTATATTCTATATTTGCCTTTTTGGCACATATAGTGACCATCTCATCATGAAAAGTTAATAAATCCTCAGGATCGTTTTTTGATAGGGCAATTATTTTTTTCTTTTCATTGTCCAGCTCGATTACTCCATTACAAATAAGCTGAGAGAGAATATTTTCATTTTTGTTATAAAAATTAATGTTGGTTTTTCCCGATGAAATTATTTTGTGAAGGGAATTGTCTTTGATCTTTTTTATAAACTCAACTTCTTCCGATTGAAGATAGCCTATAGCCTTATGATCTATAAAAACATTTTTTTTCAATAAAAGCGTATGTTCAAAATTGTGCCAGTAAAGTTCATCCGATGAAAATAATAATAGGCTGTTGTCTTTTACATTTGTAATAAGTTGACCTTTGGGCATTTCTAAAAATAGATCGTGCTCTCTTAAATTAAATTTTGCAAAGTTGGCTTTAATCTCATCTTTATCATGAACAAAAAGACAAAATCCATTTTTTTTAGGATAAAAAGATACAAAAGGATCTGTTATCTGATCTTTATGATATACAGCCTTATCTCCATAACAGTGCAGCTTTTCATCGTAAATTATATGGGCATTATTCAAAAAGGAGATAGAGGAGAGGTCTTGAAGAGAAGGATTAGTAATAGATTCTGAATTTATTTTACATTCAACCAAATCACTTAAAATTTTCAAATAGATCTGTTTATTGTTTTTTTTTGTTAAAATGTCGGTAAAGCTAACCTGATCTTGTGAAAGAAAGGTTATTTTTTGATTAATTATATCAAAATCAGCTCTCTCGCTTTCTAAAACACCGCCTGAATTTAAAATCAGCTGAACATTGTCATTTAAAAAAATCCATTCAAACCTATTCTTGTCAAAATTTAAGAATTTTGCCTTTCCTGCAACTATTTTACCAAATTTATGCTCAATGGCAAATTTTCCGCTTAATAACAAGTCATTACCATCAAATTCGGCATTCTCCGATCTAAACTTATATTCTATCTGCCCAAATAAAGTAGAGCTGAGTAATATAAAAAATAAAATCAGTCGCATTCTTTTTCTCCGGATACAAAACGGGCCTGCAGGTTCTGAGCTTTGAATTGGGGCTTCTTATCAAGTAAGGAAAAATTAAGATGGTCAGCAGTTCCAGTTAAATAGGGGATTTCATAAAAGATCTGCAGAAATTCAGTTTTAAAGGGGATCTGATATAAGGATAAGGTCAGATCATCAGCGTTAAAGGTCTGTTTTGAAAAATTATATATCCCTGTTTTTGCTGTGAAATGTCTTAAATTCTGCATTGGTATAGGTTTGTTAAATTCAATCTTGTCCTGAAGGAGACATTCAATATTTTGTAAAATTTCAAATAAATTTATCTTTTCTTTTTTTTGTGTCAAAAAAAGTTCAGAGCTTTTGCTGCTTATTCTATAAAGCCTTCTTGAATTGTCCTGCATAGTCCATATATCTTTTTGGACATCTTCTCTTTTTTGATAGGCGTCATGAGACTTTAAATGGTTGATGTTAGATATTTGTTTTGAAATGTTCTCATATTCCAAGTAATCACTTTTTTTTATATAGGTTAGATTGAACATTATCAAAAATAATGCAGCAATGGTAATTAATGAGGCATAAAGAAATGTTCTTTTAATCATAATAAAACTATTTTAATGCATTAGATAGTTTTTCTATATCTTTAAGTAATAATTGTAAATCCTCAAATGCCATGACCGTTGCACTGTCGCTTTTTGCTTTTGCAGGATTTGGGTGAGATTCAATAAAAAGAAGATTGCAGCCCGATACTACTGCAGACTTTGCTAAAATAGGGATATATTTGCTCTGTCCACCACTTGTAGTTCCCAATCCTCCCGGCATCTGTGTGCTATGGGAAGCATCAAAACATACGGGAAAGCCATACTCTTGCATAATAGGGATCGATCTCATGTCGCTAACTAGATTATTATAGCCAAAGGTTGTTCCTCTGTCGGTAAGGATGATATTCTCATTTTTTGTCGAAAGGATTTTATCTATAATGTTTTTCATGTCCCAAGGTGCCAAAAACTGTCCTTTTTTTACATTAACGACAGATCCTGTCATCCCTGCAGCTACTAATAGATCTGTCTGTCTGCACAAAAAGGCGGGGATCTGTATTATATCGCATACTTCGGCAGCAGCTTTAGCTTGAGAAGGAAGATGTATGTCTGTCAATATAGGCAGGTCATATTTTTCTTTTACCTTTTTTAAGATAGCTAGACCTTTTTCCATTCCAGGTCCTCTAAAAGAATCTATCGAAGATCTGTTAGCTTTGTCAAAACTTGCCTTAAAAATAAAATTAAAAGGGGAATTCTCAAAGATCTCTTTTAATGATTTGGCTGTTTTCAATGTATGCTCTTCATCTTCTATCACACAAGGCCCGCATATAAATGTCAGAGGCTGACCCTTTCCAATTATAAAATCTTTTACTCTGATATCTTTCATCTTTTACCTCTTGTTTAACATATCGTTTATTTCGTATAGTTTGGGCTCTTTTCCCTTTATAAATTTAACTGCCTCAAGAGCTCCTTTAACAAAAACATCCCGGCTCTTCGCTGAATGCTTAATCTCTATCGTCTCTTCATTTGTCCTAAATGTAATAATATGCTCTCCAATTACATTGGCAGAGCGTACTGAACTGCACTGTATCTCATTTTTTGCATGTTTTTTCATCTCATCCATCAAAATCAAGGCAGTTCCTGACGGAGAATCTTTCTTATCAATATGATGTATGTCAAGAACATCTATATAGGCTTCTTTGAATTTTTTAGAGATCTCTTTAACAGCATCTTTGACAATAGCTATCCCTAAACTGAAGTTTGAACTAAAAAAAATAGGGATTTCCTTTGAGCTCTTTTTTATAAGCTTTTTATCATTTTCATTATAGCCTGTTGTTCCAATTACTAGCGGTTTTTGATGCTTTGTTGCGATTTCTATTACTAAAGGCAAAAGCTCTCTGTTTGAAAAATCAACCAATACATCCGCTTTTTCTATCTCTTGTAAATTCTTTTCTTTAGTTGAATAGCCTCCCGTAATCTCAATATTTTCTTCTTTTGCCAGAGAAAATAGTCTCTGTCCCATTCTTCCAGATATCCCAAAGATGAATATTTTCATGTTGAAAACCTCTATTCAAGCTAACCATTTTATAGATATTTGATAATCTGGCAAATTAATTATCAATTCCCTCTTGAAAAATAGTTGCCTTTACCTATATCATTTACCCTAAATGGACTGATAGCTCAGCTGGATAGAGCACCCGCCTTCTAAGTGGGTGGTCGCAGGTTCGAGTCCTGCTCAGTCCGTTTTCTTTTTATTCAAGATTTTTTAAATAATTATTTTTTTTCTTTATGAATTTTAATTAGTTTTACGGATTTTTCTGGAGTAGGCAATTCTTCTGGCATAGTTCCGCCCAATTCTTTGATGGTTTTACGAACTTTGCTACCGACCTCAAAATGAGTTTGATTTGCATTGCTTTTTCCTTGAATTTTTTCTCGACGAATTTTTTCTTCTGTTTGTGTTGCTCTGAATAAATTGGCTGCTAGCTCTGTGCTTCCCATATGGTCTAGAATTTTTTGATTTTTGGTTAGTTTTTTTCGTCGATGAATTCCTCTTGCGTCTAATCCTCCATAAAGACCTCTATATCCATGATTTTGAAATATAGCAAAATCTAAATTGTTTTTGATCCCTGTATGTGAAGCTGTTTCTACTAATTGTTTGTTATGCTCTCGTAATTCCTTTCTCAGAAAAATGCGTTTTTCCTCTTCTTTTAATTTTTGAAAATTTTGATTGTTGCTAAGTTCTTGACGGCGAGTTTGAATAGCAAAATATGTTTGTCCATTAGCGATGATTGGTTTTTTAGGATCTCCGTTTTGAACAATTAAATAGCAGGCATAACGTGAAAGTCTGATATTTTCTAATTTTCTTAGTGCTTTTGAACCAATTTCAACCATTTCGAGGAAGTCCTCGAAATGGTCTTCAGTAATATGTCCACTGTTTTTACAAGCATTCATAGCTTTTTCAATAACTGGAA
>CAYNVX010000045.1:0-11150 GCA_964400755.1 uncultured bacterium
AAGGTCTACAACTTGGCCTGCAATCAATCCATTTCCACCAGCTCTTTTGGATAGAGTGCTTATTAACTGGACTTTCTGCGAATCTGAAATAGTCGCTGAATTAGATATGATTTCAAAAGCACTAGTTAAGAGATAGTCGCCGGTAAGAATTGCCATCCATTCAGGAAAGACTTTATGAAGAGTAGGTTTTCCTCTTCTTAAATCATCATTGTCCATCGAAGGAAGGTCATCATGTATAAAGGAGTATGTGTGGATCAATTCTAATGCACATGCCGGATCTAAAGCTTTATTGATATCAGCGCCAAGCATTTTGGCTGTTGTAATTACTAAAGCCGGACGAAGCAGTTTACCAGGGTTTGATAGAGAATATTTTGCAGCTTTGAAAAGATCCCTATGATAACCGCTTTCGATAGGGATAAGCTCATCGAGTCTTTTAGAAATAAGATTGTAAATGTTTTTGTCAATCATAAGTTAATCAATTAAGTCCGGAACACCTATTCCAATATAGTTAAATCCTTTTTTCTTCATCTCATGCGGATGGTATTGATTTCTTCCATCAAAAAAGGCTTTTTCTTTCATTTTTTTAATTATAGGGGAAAAGTTAATTAGACGAAACTGTTTCCATTCGGTAAGAAGGGCTATGGCATGGCTGCCGTCGGCAGCATCATGTTCATCCTTGCACCATATTAAATTTTTATGTTTTTTAAACATTTTTTTTGCTTTATCCATAGAAATAGGATCATATAGACGAAGAATTGCCCCCTGCTCCAGCAGATGTTCAATCAGCGTAATAGAGGGGGCTTCTCTCATATCGTCGGTATCAGGCTTAAAAGAAAGTCCCCATACAGCGATAACTTTATCTTTAACACCGCCCTGATTTAAAAAATATTTTACAATATTATTTGATAAAACTTTTTTCTGTTCATTGTTTATGCCGTCAACAGTTTGTAATAGTTTTGCTTCTACGCCGGCTTTTTTAGCCTGGTCGTAAAGGGCCCTGACATCTTTTGGAAAGCAGGATCCTCCATATCCAATACCTGCATATAAAAAGCTATAGCCGATACGGCTGTCGGAACCGATCCCTTTTCTCACTTCATTGACATTTGCTCCGATAGCTTTGCAGATATGAGCTATTTCATTCATAAATGAAATCCTCGTTGCCAGCATGGCATTAGCAGCATATTTGGTCATTTCGCTTGATAAAATGTCCATTTCAATAATCTTGTCGGTTTTTATTGTAAAAGCTGAGTAGATTTCTTTCATAATGTCAGCAGCTTTTTGAGATTCTACGCCAATTACTATTCTGTCCGGTCTCATACAGTCTGATATTGCCGAGCCTTCTTTTAAAAATTCAGGGTTTGAGACTACATCAAATTCTATTTTTTCTTTTCTTTTCTCAAGTTCTTTATTAATTATAGATTTAACAAGTTTGGCTGTTCCAATAGGAACTGTTGATTTATTTGCTATAACTTTGTATTCGTTGAGATGTTTGGCTATCTCTTTTGCTGCACTTTCTACATAACCGGTATTGCAGGAGCCATCTTCAGCAGATGGGGTCGGTACAGCTATAAAGCAGACAAGAGATGTTTCGATGCTTTCTTTGTAATGTGTAGTAAAATGAAGTCTTTTGGCTTTTCTATTGCGCATAATAGTTTCTGTAAGACCTGGTTCATAAATGGGTATAATTCCTTTATTCAAATTATCGATTTTTCCTTTATCAATATCCAAGCAGATAACATCATGTCCCATTTCTGCAAAACATGCTCCGGTAACTAGCCCAACATATCCTGAACCAATAACAGTTATTTTCATTACTTTATCTCCAAAAATTATTATGTAAGTTAATAGTAATGCCAAAAAAAATATTTGTTGGGTAGATTAAAAAATCTTGGACAAGGGTCAATTTATTAAAATAATGGAAAAATCTGACCATTTTTTAATTCGTAGGTTTTGTCGCAGAGACCTGCTAGCTCTTTATCATGAGTTGCAACTATCAGACTTTTTTCATGTTTTTTAACACAGTCAATTAATAGATTGTGAATAGCTAAAGAATTGGAATGATCTAAATTGCCGGAAGGCTCATCTGCCAAAATAATATCAGGATTGTTGCATAAAGCTCTTGCGATAGCCACCCTTTGCTTTTCTCCGCCGGAAAGCACTTTGGCTAAGAAATGTTTTCTGTTTTCCAGTCCTACCTGTTTAAGAAGCAAAATAGCATTATTATAAACAGGTGAGTTTTCTGATACGTTTTCTCTTCTAATACGACGGGGCATTAGAATATTGTCTAAAGTAGAGAAATCTTCTAAAAGGTTATAAGTTTGAAAAATAAAGCCTACATGGCGATTTCTAGTTTCATTTGTCAGTTGAGTATTGCCGGCTATTTCCAGCCGGCCTTTATCAAAGCTCTCCAATGTTCCCAATATATGAAGAAGCGTTGTTTTTCCTTCTCCTGAAGCTCCTATAATAGCAATAGATTCCTTAGGCTTAAGAGAGAGAGAAACACCTGATAGAACATCAACCTTATCCGGTTTTAAAAATGATTTGTGGATGTTTGTAGCTTTTAAAATAAATTCGTCTTTCATCATTCTCCTCTAAGGGTATTTGCAGGATGGATTTTAGAGGCTTTAATAGCAGGGATCAATCCCGCAACTAAAGAGAGTACTGGTGTAACTATAACAACGAAAAGTAAAGCCTCAAAGCTTAAATTGTTCGGAAGGCTTTTTCCAAAGAAAGCTGCATTAAAGGCTGCATGACCTTGTATTGCGCTTAGCAATTTAATAATAATATCTAAATGTCTAAGTGTAAAAATTGCAGCAGCAGATCCGATTAGAGAGCTTAATAGTCCAAGGGTAGTTCCGCAAAACCCAAAAATATAGGCGATGCTTTTTTTAGAAGCGCCCATAGACTGCAAAATGGCAATTTCTTTTTTCTTGTCATTTACCAAAAGCACTAACATAGAAATGATATTTGAGCAGGCTACAAAGAGTATTATCGCTGCAAGAAGAGAAAAAAGAAGGCGGTCGCTTTGAAACTGCTGCATCAGATCTTTAGAAAATTCAAATTCCTTATAAGTTTTAAAGTCCCAAAATTGGGCAATTCCTGCTTTTTCAAACTCTTCTTCTATTTGATTTTTAACACTCTCAACATTGACAACATCTTTAGTCCAAATATATATGCCATTGGTTGGCGTTCCATCTGGAGAAAAAGTAGCTGTCGATGCATTTATGCTTCTAGTAATATGATAGGGAACTAAAAGGCATTTGTTTCCTACCGGCAAGACGCCAGGATCATAAAATCCTGCAACAAAGACTAAAATGCGCTGTTCTGTAGTTGAAGTAGATGTTGTGGAGGCATAGGAAAGATAACCTTTATCGCCAATATTTACTCCGCCGTCTATATAATTTTTAGGAAGAAAAATGCCGTCATGTGTCTTTGAAAGAAATGTTAAACTATCTTCATCAATTTTTTTTATTATTAAAGATTCTAAATTTGGATTTTTATCATTGTAGGACAAAAGATAGGACATCTGTGTTAAAAAGCCGGTTTTAATATCTCTTAAATGCAGCAGATTGTCTTTGTTAATATTATTTATTGAAAGCCTCATTAGAGCAGCGCTTATCTCATAATCCTGAAAAGAAATCTCTTTGTATTTTTCTAAGATATCGTAAGCCTTTTTTACAGGATCAATAAATATCTCATTTCTTATATAAGGCTTGGGCCAAAAGGATGGTATTTCAATATCATTACTTGGCATGTAAGGATCAGATATTTGAGATAGGGCTTTTTCACCAATAGTCTTATATGAATAATCTGAATTAACAGAAACAGAGTCAATAAGGTAGTAGTAAGATGAATAATATTCAGGAGTAGGTGATATGCGGAGAGGGGCATTTAAAGAGGTCAGTTTGTTTAGCCATGTTTTTTCAATGCCTGTAGTAACAGATAAAAAAACAATAACCAGCCAAACAACTAGGGATATTACCAATACGGAAATTATTGAAATCAATGCACTTGATAAAGAACGCTTTTTAGGTATTAAATATTTTAAGGCAATCTTTAATTCGTACATTTAAAAACATCAACTGTTTATTTTGCTTCTTTGAATATAACATGACGGCGTAGCTTTTTGTCATATTTTTTTCTTTCAAGTCTGTCAGCTGAGTTCTTTTTATTTTTTACAGTCCAGTAAGTTTCTTTGCTTTCTGTAGACTTAAGTTTGATTATTTCTCTTCCAGTTTTAGCCATTTTATTTACCCAATTTAAATAATTTATGAATAAAAGTATTTTATATAGAAAAGCAAATATAAACAAGACAAATCCCTCTGTATGCGACAAAAAATAATTTGATAAAAAAAACCATTAATATGCAAACTTACCTCCTTTATTCATCACAACTTAGGCGAGTAAGATGAAACATATTAACGAGTTTGAAAAAAAATTATTTAATTTATTCCTAGTTAAGAGGGCATTGCTGCTAAAATAGGAAATATTGCGTTAAGATTTTGGATAGTGAGTCATCTATAAGATGAATAATTTCATATTGTTTCCATTTTTTTCTAAAAGGATTAACTTTTAAAAGCCTATGCAAAGAAAGATATTTCATTGGATATGAAGATTCGCCAATTTCCCATTTCTCATGAAGGTTAAATGATCTAGCAAAGTGCATAACTTTTCCATCCTTTAGGTCAAGTATGTCGCATGATCCTTTGCTGGGAATGTAGGCTATATTTTCTTTATGACTAACTATTATTTGAGGCATTTTTTGTTTGTTTGTGTTTTTTCGCTAAAGTTATAATCGAATTGTTCTTTTAATAAATATCAAAGAAATTAATTTAATTGTTTTATTTCTAAAAAGGACAAGAAGATAATAATCTTGTAATAAGATTTAGTTGAATGAATCCATCTTTGTATACGACAAAAATTGAAAGTTGAATTAGTATAAGCACCACCTAATAGTTGTTTTATTAGGGTTACAAAATCTCCAAAATTCACAAAAAACTCTATAAAGAGCTCTCTTTATGAAATTATATCCTAATTAAAAAAAACTAATATATTAACGGTTTTTTTTATCAAATTATTTTTTGTCATGTACAGAAGACAAATCTATTAAATCTTCTATATCTATAAATTTTATTTATGATATATAAAAATTAGTAAGAATAATTTTGAGAAATCATAAATAGTGATAGATAAACTACATAATATTGAATTAAATTTTTTACAACAGCTATTACAATATAGAACTGATTATTTGGATTATTTTTTTAAATTCTTAGGTTTTTTTGACACCATCTACTTTTACATAGTATTGATTTGTTTGGTTTGGGCTATTTATTGGCGGTGGG
Organism: uncultured bacterium; assembly: GCA_964400755.1. Taxonomy (GTDB): domain Bacteria; phylum Chlamydiota; class Chlamydiia; order Chlamydiales; family SM23-39; genus CAYNVX01. The sequence goes on from CAYNVX010000045.1 coordinate 5,346, forward strand.
GAATAAGGCTTTTTTTTATTATAGCAGCTACCGTCATAGTCAATGGTCTTTTAAAAAATTTATTCATGATGCCAAGACCCTGTGATATAGATCCTTCCTTGGGGCTTATAAAAGTTACCGGATCTGGGTTTCCAAGTGGGGCAGCTCAAACAACATTATTGTTAGCTTTGCTTTTTATTACTTCATTTAAAGATTTAAAAAAAGTTTGGATTGTAAGCCTTGGTTTTGCTTTTCTCATAGGTATTTCAAGGGTTTATTTGGGTGTTCATTTTATATCAGATGTTTTTGGCGGATGGATCTTTGCCATGATCTTGTTTATTTTCTATCTTCTTTTGATAGAGCCTTTCGAAAAATTGCTCTTTAAAATGAACTATTTCACCATATTTCTTATGATTGAAGCTGTCTCATTTTTACTATTGCTGCTGCCATTAAATGTTAAATGGGAATATCCCTATTATTCTATGGGCATTGGACTGGGATATTTGCTTTCTTCACAATTTAATATGTTTTTAGAAAAGAGCGGGAATGGAAAAGAAATAATTATCAAAACCGCCATTTCTATACTTGCTGTTTATGGTTTATTTAAGACCTATCTCGTCTTTTTTCACAACTATTCAATATATATTGCAGCATCTATTTTAATAGGTGTTTGGATAGCCTTCATAACATCATTTATATACAAGCTATTTATCATGAAATATATTAATAAAGGCACAAGCTTATAAGATAGGCAGTCTTGGATCAGCTTCCAGATAATAGCTGTCGCTTATATTTTTTTCTAAAAACTTATGATAGGCAAGTCCTGCGATCATGGCTGCATTGTCGAGGCTTAGTCCCAAGGTAGGCCAAAATGTTTGTATGGAAGGATCTTTTTGTTTAAGGAGTTCTCTTAAGTATTTATTATTGGAGACTCCACCACCAAAGAGGATAGACTTGCAATTATGCTGTTTTGCTGCTGATAAAGACTTATCGATCAGATCAGAAAAGGCACAATATTGAAAAGAAGCTGCTATATGTTTTTTTTCCTCTTCTTCGATAGCTAAAGAGGATTCTTTTAAACCATTTTGTCCTTTTACGGTATAAAGAACTTTTGTTTTAAGTCCGCTGAATGAAAAACTCAAAGGATTGTCTTTTACAACTCCCGGTGTAAAATTGAAATAGCTGTTGTCGCCAGACTGTGCTAATTTTTCTATTTCCGGACCTCCGGGATAAGAAAGATTTAAAATGGAAGCTACCTTATCAAAACATTCGCCTATAGCATCATCAATTGTAGTTGCAATTTTTTCATATTTTCCGATTCCTGACATTTTTAAAAGCATAGTATGACCACCGGAGATAACAACACCAAGTGCCGGAAAAGTTACCTCGTGCAGTCTATTCATTATAGCGGCATATAAATGTGCTTCGATGTGATTTACGCCAATAAATGGCTTATTAAGAGCTAACGAAAGGGTCTTTGCAGCGGTGACCCCAATAAGTAAAGAACCAATTAGTCCAGGACCATGGGCTACAGCAATAAGATCGATATTATCAAGGGTGATATTAGCTTTCGTCAGAGCTTCATCTATAGTAGGAATAATTTTATCTATATGAGAGCGGGATGCCAGCTCAGGGAAGACCCCTCCATAAGGTTTATGAAGATCTACCTGTGAAGATATCACATTCGACAAGATCTCAGAGCCATCTTTGACTATGGAAACAGCCGTTTCGTCACAAGTGCTTTCTATTCCTAAAACTAACATTTTTTTCTCAATTTTTTAGTTAAAAATATCAAAAAAACCGATTGTTGTATAGCATAACTATCTTCAAAAAGAATTGAGGCATTTATGAGGGTTAATGAAGGGAAAAATGACAATTTTATTAAACATATTTTTACAATTCCGTATATAGTTATAAAAGGTGGTTTTCAGATAGGAGCTCCTTTTGGGGCGGTAATAGGATTGATGGGATCTATTGCTCAAAACATCTTTGCTTCGCATGGGCAAAATATAGTATTTGATGTGATAAAAGGCACTTCTGCCGGGGTTTTGATTGGTTCAATTATTGCCGGCTCATTTATATCAAAAAGAGTTACTTTTGGTCTTGTTGGGTCTGCTTTGTTGATATATTTGTTTGCTCAAGAAAAGTTAGTAAGGAATTGATACTTTTAAAGAGTGTGCATATTATCTGTTATGACTAAATGCCTTATATGCAAATATAGGAACTGCGACAGATAAAATTGCTCCGACTATTATAGCAAAAGCCAAATAAGGTAAAGCAATAGTTGCTACAGTAGTTTTTAATATTTCTATAGCAGTAAATTTTATAAAATAATTTGTTAAATATGAAGAAATAGTTATATTCGATAACATTTTTAGTGCTTTTACAGCATATTTATGTGTTTTTGTTGCAGTTTCTCCACCTTCTAAGAGGTTAAAAAATGGTGTAGTAATATGATCGACTGTATCTGAAACAGCGCCAAATATAGCTCCTGCATAGGGATTAATGGCAGTAAATATTTTACATGCTAAATATCCGATTCCCGCAGATATGATTGTACTAGCTGGAGGAGGTAATTTAGTATCTTGTTGTGCTCTTGCATCTACACGTGCTGCCATAAGAAAACTCCTATTTAGGTTTAAAAAGTAATGAAAGTATAATTAAAAGGATCAATTTTATGAAGAAAAATAAGAGCATTATTATTAATAATAATAACTTATTAGATAATTAGCATTTAAGTAGCTTATTATTAAGATATTGTTTTTTTTATTAATCTGATATTATCAAAATTAAAATTTTAATCATTATGCAGTTATTTATTTAAACTTTTTTTGTGTTAAGCAATTGTTTACAATTATAAATAGATACTTTAATAAATGTAGCCACTCCTGATCAACAGGAAGGACACCTTTATATTTTGCAGCAAAATCTGACAAAGCCAATGCAATAAGAGCATTAATAGCTGCTGGTGCAGATGTAAATATACAGGATTGATTGAATAGAACTGTTATTTCATTTGCCTGGAAGTCATCAATATTGTTACAGCTAATTAAAGCAGAAGCTAGGCCTAGTAGATTAGATCTCTTAACAACACGAGTTTTTTTGAATGTACCTGGGCTAGTTTTAACTTCTTTTATTGAGCCTATGGCATTAGCAGGGATATATTCCTGGAAAAGTATAAAAGTATTAGTAAAGCTGTTGGGTCGTTACCACGAAGAATTCAAGACAGTATTTATGAAGGATCTTTTGGCAATCCATGGAATTGGAGAGAAGGCGCTTAACAAAATCTACATTTTCAGATCTTTTCCTTATATTTAGAGCTTAAAATCAAATTCTGGAGGTTCCTTTTAAAAACAGTTTTAATAGGTTCAATCGGTTTATTTTAAGAGGGTTGCGCTTTAATGATTAAAATTGTCTTCCATAAAAAGACGGATTATGGTATAATTGGATTTATATGAAAGATAATATAAAACAAGCTGTACGTTCGATTTTAATAGAATTTCAGGAAAGGGATTTTCCTAAACCTATTTTCCGTGAAATTCCGCCTCCTATACATTCTCAAAACTTAAAAAAAGCTTGGGTTCTTATGGGAATGAGACGATCGGGAAAAACATGGATTGCTTATCAACAGATTCGTCTTCGTCTAAATCAGGGGCTGCCTAAAGAAACAAACCTTTATATTAATTTTGAAGATGATAGATTATCCGGTTTTGAAATCAGTGATTTTCAAACAATCCTGGATGTTTATTTCGAACTTTATCCACAAAATATTAATAATAAAGATTTGTTTTTTTGTTTCGATGAAATTCATATCGTTCCTGGTTGGGAAAAATTTATTCGTCGGCTCATTGATACAGAAAAGATGCAAATATGTGTGACAGAATCCTCTGCTGAGATGTTGAGCAAAGAATTCGCTACAACTCTTGGGGGGCGAGCTTGGCCGCAAGAAGTATTTCCGTTCAGTTTTTCCGAGTTTCTTTTGTTTCACGGAATTGAACTAAATAAAACAATGAGCTCTAAAGTTCAATCTCATATTAGGCATTTATCAAGTGAATATCTGCTTTATGGAGGATTCCCGGAAGTAGTTCTAGCGCCAAAAGAACTTCATCCTACTCTTATTCAGGGATATATGGATGCAGTTATTTTGCGGGATATTGTAAAAAGATATGCAATTAGCAATGCAGATATTATTCAAAAATTTCTTGTTCGTATTTTACGGCAGCTATCGGCACCTTTAAGTATTACAAAAGTTTACAATAGCCTGAAATCTATGGGCCTAGCAGTAGGAAAAAACAGTCTATTTGAATATTTTCAATATTTTGAAGATGCCTATGCTATACTTTCAGTCCCATTTTTTAGTCTTTCAGAAAAGGTCAGGCAAGTAAATCCCAAGAAAGTCTATGCCGTAGATCCTGGCATAATTACTGCATATTCTGTTAAAAATGATTTCGAAAAATCTGCCCGTCTAGAGAATGCAGTCTTTATGCATTTGAGAAGAACCTTTAAAAATATTTGTTATTACAAAACTAAACAGACTAAAAAAGAAATAGATTTTGTTGTGACTACACCTAATGGAGATTTGATCCTTTTACAAGCTTGCGTGAAAATGGATGATGTAAAAACTAAAGAGCGTGAACTATCAGCTCTTTGCGAAGCTTGTCATGAATTTGGTTTAACTCAAGGTACTATTGTTACTGAGGACCATGAAGAAGAGATTAATCGAGATGGTATATTGGTTCACAGCATTCCTTTTTGGAAATGGGCTCAAAAAACTCTATCTTGAGAATTCTTAAGAGAAATCAGGTGTGTTTAGAAAGCCTATGATTGATGACGTAATTCGTGAAAAAACCTTTTTCATGAAACAAAAACAATTCCTATAGTTCCTTTTATAGAATATACATATACCTTTTTATTGTCGCGTAATCATGGCATGTTCCGAATGCGTCCAATCACCCCAATTTTTCTCAAGAAACAACGATTAAAAATCAGAGATAAAAAGTCTAAATATGCATATGTATCAAATTGTTTGAGATATTATCAGGCGGAGATTTTAAATCTCCGCCTGATAATTAATTAAACGAATCTATAATATCTAAGAGCTAATGCTGCAAGAGCTGTTCCTATTGACATAAACAAACAATATTTATTCACGCTAAGCCATGTTCTTAATGAAGATAGAGGAGATAAATTTTGTGAAGCAATTGCTTGGTTAACGCTCTCAATTGCACTTCTTAAGCTTTGTTCCGGCGTGTGACCAATAACGTCAAGAACAGTTGCATCTGCACCTCTCTGTATCCATTGAATATAAATATTTATAAGATCCTCAATATGAGGGGTTTCGGCAGCGTTACGTTGCATAATTTGAGATGGTCTAATCAGTGGTTGTCCTTCTAATTGTTCTTGCATAAATTCATCTCGATGTGTTTGGACATACTTATCTATTTTTTTTGCACAATCCTTATCCTCTTTCCATTCATCATGTTCTTGATCCATTATTTGAGTTATATTGTATTTAAAGCGACATAAGGGGCATTTTCTTTCTACTTGAGAGGCCTGAATTAGCTGTGCTATCGTCGCAGCATCTAGTTTATGTGAGCAAGGTAATGTAACTGGATGCTGCATTACAGTAAGATAAACAGGATCTAAACAATCTTGTTTACATGTTATTTGATATGTTGAAGCCATTATTATTCTCCTATTATTTATTTTTTTAGTATTTTAATAATAATTATTATTATGTAAATAATTTTATTTAATTATTTATAATCATTTATTTAAAACTTGTTTATAAAGATTTTTAAAATATAAAAGTATGTTATAAACGGC
>CAYNVX010000046.1:0-10704 GCA_964400755.1 uncultured bacterium
TTTCCTCCCCATGTTTAAAAACAGGGGTTTCCATGCCAAAGGAATTTGATGAAAAAAATATTGTTAGTCTTGTTTCCCCTATTCATTTTTGCACAAAAAATCGACATCGAGCAAATTGAAAAAGATTCAATGTTATATCAAAGCATAAAACTTGCGGAGATATTTTCCGGTAAAAAAGATCAATGGCAAAATACTTACGGCATGCCGAAAACAAAAGAGGTCTGCGAAAAAACATCTGTCTGGTTCACCTCATATAGCCCAGCAATAATTACAGATAACAATCAGAGTGTTTTACAAGTATTAGGATCAAAAGCTCTCTGGGACATTTTAAAAGAGATGGGCATACAGGCTCTGCATACCGGCCCGATGAAGCTTTCAGGTGGAATAATAGATGGAAAGACAGACTCTGTAGATGGCGGTTTTGACAGGATATCTTATGAAGTAGATCCTCTTTATGGAAATCAAGAACAATATTTACAAATGGTAAAAATAGCCAAAGAGAATAATAGCATAATAATTGGCGATTTGATTCCCGGCCATACGGGACTTGGAGCAGATTTTTTATTAGCCTTAATGAATTACAAGGACTATCCGGGAATCTATCATATGGTAGAGATCGACAAGAAAGATTGGAATCTCCTTCCGGAAGTTAAAGAGGATAAGATCAGCATCAATCTTCCTATGTCAACAGTTGAAAAGCTAAAAAATTTAAAATATATAGTCGGACCGTTGGAGACCCAGATATTTTTTGCACCAAATATAAAAGTAAGCAATTGGGATGCAACAAGGGTTTTTAAAGGGACGGACAATATTGAAAGAAGATGGGTATATTTGCATTATTTCAAAGCTGGCCAGCCTTCTTTGAACTGGCTAGACCCTTCTGCAGCATCTTATCGTCTAATATTTGGAGATATAGTTGACTCTCTCTCTGTTTTACAAAACAGTGGTGTAAGACTAGATGCAAATCCTTATTTGGGAGTAGAGCTTCAAATAGGAGAGGACAAAGCCTGGTCTGAGGGCCATCCTCTAGCTGTTGTTAGCACTAACCTATTATCTATGATGATAAGAAAACTTGGCGGATTTTCATTTCAGGAGCTTAATCTCTCTGTTCCTGATATTAGAATGCTCTCTGAGCTGGGAGCCGACTTTTCATATGATTTTATAACAAGATCAGCATATACACATGCTTTAATAGCCCAGGATGCCGATTTTTTAAGGATCATGGTAAACTTAATGACAGGATGTAATATTTCACCGATTAATTTTATCCATGCGCTGCAAAATCATGATGAGTTTAATTATGATCTGGCACATTTTCAAGCTACGCCGGATGAAATATATAGTTATAAAAACAAAAAATATAGCGGTAAGGATTTTAGAGATCTAATAATTAACCAAGATCATACTGCCCTTGTGACAGATGCTCCATATAACATGTTATTTGGAAATGGAATTGCCTCAACTATGGTTGGCATGTGCGCTGCAGCATTAAAAATTAAGGACCTTAACAATCTGACACAAGAAGATAAAGAAAACATCAAAAAGGCCCACTTGCTTTTAGCATTTTTCAATGCTATGCAGCCTGGGGTATTTGCTTTTTCCGGATGGGACCTTTTAGGAGCATATCCTTTATCGAAAGAAGATGTTAAAGCTTTGATCGACAAAGATGCTGATACCAGATGGATAAACAGAGGAGCATATGATCTTCTTGGAACAAGTAAAAACAACAAATCTCACGATGGCCTTATAAAAGCTAAATCACTTTATGGACCTATACCTATACAGTTAAAAGATCCGAACTCTTTTGCTTCGCAATTAAAAGTAATGATAGCTGCAAGAAAAGCTAATCAGCTTGATATTGCATCTCCTTATAAAGTATTTGAAGTGAAGCATCCTCAGCTTTTTATAGCGGCTTATCAACTCCCTTCAAAAGAAATACTTATAAGTTTTTTAAACTTTGGAAGGGATAAAGTAGAAGAAGAAATAAACTTAGATGCAATAAAGAAATGCAGAGCAATAAATATTATTACAAACAATGCCGAAACAAAAGACTATATATCTAATAGCTTTAAGATTGAATTAAATCCATTGGAAGCCAAAGCTATAGTTTTTAAGGAATAAGAGGTTATTAATGAAAAAAGCGGCTGTTATCCCATCTGCCGGCATCGGAGATGGGCTTTTAATGATGATTGTATGCAACCATCTCTCACTTTTAGGATATAAGGTAACTATTTTTCATAACTCTCTTCATGGACTTAAAAACTGGTGTGATCAATATCGTTTTAAAAAGGATTATATTGGAGAAGATTTACAAAGCTATGATTATATTATTTTGCAAAATGACAACACTATACGCACAAAAGATTTTATCCAATTAAGAGATAAGAATTTTTTAAAAACCTTGAGCATATTTTATTTTACATATAAAGAATCAAAACATCCTCCATTAAGTGATTTGGATATAGTTTTCAATAAAGAAAAAAATGTGGCGGACAATTTAAGCGAAGCATCCGGCAGGCTTTTAAAATCTACCATTTATTCAAAAGACATTGGTCTAAATATTCCAAGTTATTTACAGCACAAAAAATTTAGTAATAGAGTTGTAATACATCCGACAAGCGGATCTAATTTTAAAAACTGGCACAAATCAAAATATATAAAATTGGCAGTCAAGCTGCAAAAAAAAGGATTTTCTCCAAGTATTTGTCTTTCTCCAAAAGAGAGAGAAGATTGGTTTGATGTCTATAAATATGCTATAGACCTTCCTCTTTTTAATAATCTTACTGATTTAGCCACCTATATTTATGAATCGGGATATTTTATTGGAAACGATTCAGTACAGGGCCACATAGCTTCTTACTTTAATATCCCTAGCATCATCTTAGCAAACAACAAAAACAACATGAAGCTATGGCAGCCGGGATGGAAAAAGGCAAAAATAATCTATCCGCCTTCTTGGATACCTAATATCAAGCACTTAAGACTACGAGATAATAAATGGCAGCATTTTATATCTGTCAGAAAAGTACTTAGGTCTTTTCAAAAATTAATTATTTAGTTTTTATTAATTAACTATAATTATCATTATAATTAATTAACTAATTCATAATTAACAAGTAAATTATCTAATTGATATCTAATTATCTTTTGTAATAATATTAAATTGAACAAGAGAGGATAATTTATGAAAGATGTCCCGCATCATATGGCCAAATTTATGAGAAAGCTTGCAAAGCCATCAACCGATCAAACAGCTGGGGATGAAGAGCTTAAAAAAGAAGAAGCCAAACCAAAAGCTGCAAGCCAGATAAAAAAGCAAAAAAAGCAGGAAATGAAAAAACTAAGAAATAATAGAACCCCTCTGCATAAAGACCAGGAAGAAAGAAATGACGAAGAGAAAAAGAGGAACCCTCCTTTTGGGAACTCAAAAAGCCATTTCAATAAAAAACTTTATGGGAAAAGATAATCTTCTATTAATTGCTTTTCTCTGATAAAATAATAACTACTTAAGCTAAAAGTAGTTAAAAAAATGATTAGAATAGCCCATATATCTGATTTGCATTTTTCGAAGATTACCTTTAATCCCCTACAGTTTTTATCAAAAAGGTGGGTTGGTAATTTTAATCTGCTTTTAAATAGAAAAAAGTCATATAAAACTCAACAGTTAGAACATTTGCCCGATCTTTTTAAAAAACTGGATATTAAGCTGTTATGTGTCTCTGGGGATTTTTCCTCTACATCGCAAGAAGTTGAATTTATAAGAGCACAAGAGTTTTTTAAATCTTTAGATACCAATATTACTACCTTTTTTGTTCCCGGCAACCATGACCAGTACACAAAAAGCGCATATCGAAAAAAGTTTTTTTATAACTATTTCCAAAATCAAAAAGGTCATTTTTCTTATAGTTTAGAAAATCAGGGAATTGAAGCTCATAAAATAGATCAGAAATGGTGGATAATAACTTTAGACACAGCTATTCCTACCCCTTACTTTTCCTGTAGTGGTCTTTTTTCAAAAAAACTGGAAAAGAACCTTCTAGAAATCCTTTCAAAGATCCCTGACAATGAACATGTTATTTTGATCAATCACTTTCCTCTGATACAAGATGCAGCTTCTAGAAAGATCTTAAAAAGAAGAGATGTTCTGATAAACATTTTAAGAAATAATCCAAAAGTTAAAATCTATCTTCATGGACATACCCATTTATTTAATGTTGAAGATTATCAAAAAGAAAAACTCCCCTTAATGATTGGAAGCGGGTGTACCTCTCATAAAAAAATAGGCAGCTGGAACTTAATAGAGATTGATGATGAGAACAACTGTCAAATAAAACAGTACAACTGGAACTTTGAGAAAAAATGGCATCCAGGCCAAGAGATCAAAGTCTTAATAAACAAATGACAAATACCCCCCTTATTAACCCCTGGTATAAAAATGGACTTCCCTTCCAATGTCAGGGATGCGGAAGATGCTGTACAGGAGCACCCGGCTATGTATGGCTCTCAAAAGAAGATGAACAAAGGATTCTAGACCATTTAAAAATCTCAATAGAGACCTTTAGAACTCTATATACCCGCGAAATTAATGGGATGATCTCCTTAAAAGAAAACTATCACAATTATGACTGTATTTTCTTCAAAGATAAAGGATGCTCTATCTATCAGTCAAGGCCGATACAGTGCAGGACATTTCCTTTTTGGAAAAGCAATCTGGAATCTTTCAGATCCTATCAGGAAGCTACTAAAAATTGTCCGGGTGTAAGAGTTAGCTCACCAATAATTTCTTGCCCTGAGATAGAAAAAAGGGCTCAAGAGAATTTATTCTAATTGCTTTACTTTTTAAAAATAATTTCACACTATGAAAAAAGAAAATGATTATTTTTAGGGGAAGTTATGTCTATAGCTGATGAGATCCAAAAAAATATAGATGAGTGGTTAAATGGTCCATATGATGAAGCTACAAAAAATGAGATCCGCAATTTAAAGAAAAACGATCCCAAACTTTTAGCGGACTCCTTTGTACATCATCTAGCATTTGGAACAGCAGGGATAAGAGAGCTGATGGGTGTCGGGATAAATAGACTTAATATTTATACTATTAGATCTATTACCCAAGGACTATCGAACTATATAAAAACATTAAACATTAAAAATCCTTCCGTATTGATTGGATATGACAACAGGCATCATTCTAAAGAATTTGCAATGGAAACTGCGAAAGTTTTAGCAGCTAATGGGATCAAGGCCTATCAATTTAAAGAACCCCGTCCAACTCCACTAATTTCTTTTGGCGCAAGATATAAAAAATGCATATCTGCGATTATGATTACCGCTTCTCACAACACCAAAGAATATAATGGCTACAAGGTTTATTGGTCAGATGGAGGACAGGTTATTGCTCCTCACGATGAAAGAATAGTTGAAGAGGTTAATAAGATTAACAAGTTTGAAGATGTAAAAGTTAGCAATGGAAAAGATCCCTTAATTGAAATTATCGATAAAGAACTGGACATAGCCTATTTTGAAAAACTAATTACCCTGCCAAATTTAGAATCACAAAATAAAAAGGAAGGGAAAAATTTAAAAATCATCTATTCCAATCTTCATGGAACAGGCATTACTCTGATGTTGGACGCTCTTTCAAAATGGGGCTTTACAAACATATCAGTAGTAGAAGAACAAAAAGCCTTAGACGGCAATTTCCCCAATGCAAAAAAGCCTAATCCCGAAGAAAAAGAGGCTTTAAAATATGGCGTAGAATATTTAAAAAAAGAAAATGCTGATATTTTTATAGCAACAGACCCTGACTCAGACAGAATAGGAATAGTAGAAAAAAAGAATAATGAGATTATCTATTTTACCGGCAACCAGCTTGCAGTAATATTGCTATACCATCTATTAAAAACAAAAAAGATCTCTTCCAAAAGTGCTTCTATCAAATCAATTGTAACAACAGAGCTTTTCAGAAAGATTTCTGATAGTTTTAAGATCAGCTGTTTTGATGTTTTGACTGGATTTAAATATATAGCAGAAAAGATGCGCATTTTTGAAGAAACGAAATCAGATGAGTTTTTAATTGGTGCTGAAGAATCTTTTGGATATTTAATAGAAGACTTTGTAAGAGACAAAGATGCAATTTCTGCCGCATGTATATTTGCAGAGATTACTCTTGATCAAAAATTAAAAAAGAAAAGCCTTTTAGATCTTCTCTATGACATTTATAACAAATTTGGTCTCTATAGAGAAAAAGTAGTCTCAATAGCCTTTGAAGGAAGTGAAGAAGGTCAAATGAAGATGAAAAAGATCATGCAAAAGTTAAGAGAAGAGCCCCTTTCTAAAATAGCAAACTATGAAGTTATAAAAGTTGAAGATTATAAAACAAGAGAGTCGATTGATTTAAAATCAAAAAAAAGAGAAAAACTGATTCTTCCAACATCCAATGTACTAAGATATTGGCTTGATGATGGCACAAAGATTGTAATAAGGCCATCGGGCACCGAACCTAAGATCAAAATATATGTTGAAGTCTTTGAGAGCAATATCACAACTTTGGAAAAAACCATTAAAAAATTAGATGAACGACTAGAAGCTCTTATCGATGTTATAAAAATGGAAGTATTTAACTAATCATCCTCAATTCTATCAGGATATTTTATCCTGATATGCTGAGTGATTAATAAGGTTTTAATAATATTTCTCTTAACTTTTCCAAGTTCTTCAAAGGTCAAACAGCTCTCATCAAACTGACCATCATCCGCTCTATCTTTTACAATTTTATCGACCATTTCCGTTATTGACCTTTCACTAATTTCCTGCAGAGAACGAGAAGCTGCTTCTATACCATCTGCGATCATTAAAATAGCTGATTCTTTTGATTTAGGCTTTGGACCGGGATAACGGAATAAAGATTCTTCAACCTTGGATTTATCCCCTCCTTTTAATTCAAGCTCTTTGCAATAAAAATAATATACCAAAGTAGTTCCGTGATGCTCTTTAATAACATCGATAAACGACTGAGGGAAACGATATTTTTTAGCCAGCATTTCCCCATCTTTGACGTGAGAAATAATAACCTGAGCAGATTCAATAGGCGTTAAAAGCTGATGGATATTAACACCGCCTACCTGCTGATTTTCCGTATAGTAGTTGGCGTTGCTTAATTTCCCAATGTCATGAAATAAAGCGGCAACTCTGCAAAGAAGGCCATTTGCTCCTATATTCTGAGCAGCTGATTCAGCAAGGTTTCCTAACACCAAAGCATGCTGATAGGTTCCTGGTATTTCAATTGTAAGACGGCGGAGCAGCTCATTATTGGGATCCATGTACTCCATAAGAGTAATATCTGTCATTACATTGAAAATAGCTTCTAAAATAGGAAGAAGACCTACAACGATTATCGCAATAATTACCATAAAAGCTAAATCACTAACAATATTCGACAATGTTGCTGCAGTCCATATTCTGCCTTCAATAAAATTAAAGGCAAAGAGCAATGGAATAACTCCAAGCCAGCATTTTGAACAGACAGTAAAGACCTGTGTTCTTTTACTCAACGATTTTGCATAGATGATAACAATCAGTGAAGTAACTAAATTTATTATCAAAAATGGAGCCGGCTTAACAGCTAAGGTAACACCAAAAATTATAGATAAAAAAGCAGCTACAAAAAGAGCTATTCTAACATTTAGCAAAACGCTTAAAAGCAATGCAGCAACAGGAACAATTATGGGGTATTGAATTGCTTCGATAAAATTACTGGTGCTTTTCAAAAGAACAAATTCAGCTAGCTTTGCGATAAGCAAAGTAATAACTACAACACAAACTATTAAAGATAATTTTTGCGCTGACTTCAATATTTTAGGCTGATCGATTTTCAAATAGAGATATGATAAAAAGACAAAAATAAAAGATAAAAGAAGAGAACCAATTATTGTTAAAGTCTCAAACAATTTTCTGCTCAATGATATTTCATTTTTCATGGCCTGAACCATAGCGACATGACGTGCTGAGACCCTATCGCCCTGTCCAATAAGCAGCTCACCAGCTCTTATTCGGGTATATTTTTGTGGAATACTTTTTTCAACAATCTTTCTAAGTTTAACTTGTGCTTGATAATCTATACTCAGCGGATATTTAAACTTTTCGAAATATTCGGTCACCAAAGTAAGTAGATCTTCAGGCTCATTTTCTAAAATTATCGAAATCATATGAGCAAAATGACGGACATATTCTTCAGGAAGGATAAGAGCATCAGATTTAGAAGAGGGAGAAAAATTAAAAAAATTCTTAATATCGATATTGAGCTCTTTCATTTTTTGAATTGTAGAGCCGTTGGAAAACCTAGCTTCAGTCAAAAGATTCTCAAAACCATCAGCTATTTTATATATTTTTTTATAATCAAAAGATAATTTTCTCCATTCCGGATCATTTACCAAAAATTTTTCAAATTCCAGTCTAATTGTTCCAATTTCTTTTTCGTTAATTTTATAAATAGTGCCTACTTGAGAAAGAGATTCCTGTTTTAATATGATTGTTGACTCATCATCAGGAAATTCAAAGTCTATTTGGGCAACGACATATTTATTTGCCTTTGCATCTAATTCTAAGAGATCTACCTTAGCCTCTTTAAAATGCAAAAACATACTCAAAATTATCCAAAAAATAAAACCAATTAATATTTTCCAACCAAAATCATTTTTTGAAAAAAGAGACTTAATTAGAGTAATCTTTGAAATATCTCCTTTATCTTTCATAAAAATATTGCCTAAATAAATTCGATCCAGGTTTACTTGATACTACAATTAAGCTTTTCAATAAACAGAATTTTCTAGACGATAAAATCTTTTTAACTAAAAATAAAAAATAATTAACAAAAAGATGCAATATGACAGAAAAACATCAAATTTTAGCACGCAAATATCGACCTCAAAGCTTTTCTGAGGTAATTGGTCAAAAAGCCATAGTGACCACTATAAAAAACTCTATCCGTTTAAAAAGATTGGCCCATGCCTATCTTTTCTCAGGATCAAGAGGAACTGGAAAGACTACCCTAGCTAGGCTCTTTGCCAAATCACTAAACTGTCAAAATCCTACAGAGGATTTTGAACCATGCAACCAATGCCGCTCATGTACAGAGATAGCAGGCTCAAGGTCTTTGGATGTTCTAGAAATTGATGGAGCTTCTAATAGAGGCATCGATGACATAAGGCAGATCAATGAAACAATCGGCTATGCGCCTTCTTCCGGCAAATACAAGATCTACATTATCGATGAAGTTCATATGCTTACTAAAGAAGCCTTTAATGCCCTTTTAAAAACGCTGGAAGAACCCCCTCCATCAATAAAATTCTTTTTTGCTACTACCGAGCCGCATAAAGTACTTCCAACAATAATAAGCAGATGTCAGCGCTTTGAGCTGAGCCGCATTCAACATGGCTCTATAGTGCAAAAACTAAAATCCATCACAGTTGATATGCAAAGGGATGTTGATGAAGAAGCCCTCCATCTAATAGCTAATTTTTCTGAAGGATCTTTAAGAGATGCCGAATCTATCCTTGATCAAATCTTATGCTATCATGAAGAAAAAATAGACTCTGAAGTTATCAATAATGCTCTTGGCTTTATTCCACAGGACTATTTCTTTGAGCTTGATAAAGCTGTAAAAGAAAAAAATCCGCTATTTGCCTTTGAGTTCGTTGACAAGATGTTCAAATCAGGAAAAGACCTCTCCTATCTTTTGGAAGAGCTCATTGAACATTACCGCCACACATTAATTGTAAAAATGAAAGAAGACAAGCGCTTGGATCTATCTGACGAACTTCATCAAAAATATAAAGAAGCTTCTCAGACATATACAGAAGAGCAGTCTCTCTATATTTTAGACTTTTTAATACACTCTATGCAGCAGCTGCAAAAAAGCTCCTTTAAAAAAATCACCTTGGAAATGCTTCTTTTAAAAATAATCAACAGCTCAAATAGAATACCGATAGATTCCTTGATAAAAAGGTTAAAAAGCTTGGAAAAAAACATTTCTTCTCAAGATGAAAATCCCCTTCCTCCAGTGCCTATAGAAGAAAAAGTCTCTTTAAAACCAATTGCTTTTAATATAGAAAAACAAGAGGAAGAAAAGCTTCCTCCAGAAAAAATTACGGAAGACATTAATGAGAGACAACGCTATGATACCCTCATGCGTTTTGCAGCAGTAGAATTAGAAGGGGTACATAAAACAGAAGATGACAACAGTTAGATCTCCAGGTGCAGCAGCGGCTGCTGCTGACTATCATTACTATAATGTTTCAGCCTTTGTAACTGGATTAATTGGTGATACATCACGTGAAGCAGCCTTATCATATCCAGAGCTTTTAAGAACAGAAGAACAAGAACAAGCTTTATCTGAGATACTCGGTATACTTTCAGCAAATTATCTCGTTAAGATTCTTCCTAACATTCCAAATTTAGAAAGAGCAGGCACAAGAATAGATGGTCTTCATCCATTTAGGTCCTTTGGATTTTTTTTATCTAATATTGAACGTAGAGAAAAATTAAAAATAGTTCTAAATTATCATACCCCCTGGCCTATAGCATTTGTAAAAGATAAATTTTTAGAAGGATTTTCAACTGCTTTAGAACATAGAGCTAAAAACATTCTATTGAGCCTCTTGCAAAAGTCTGAAATAAGCTGATTTTCTTCTAAAAAAAAATCAA
>CAYNVX010000047.1:0-6471 GCA_964400755.1 uncultured bacterium
TAATAGGAGCATAACTAATTCAACTGATCCAGTTTTAAGGGCTTTAGAGGCCCAAGATATTTCTGTTTTACGCTACTTCCAAAGACATTCTCTGGGAATTTTAAATTCAAAATTAACGGATGTACTGCCTGAACATGAACTAACGATTATGTTGAGAAAAATAGCGGAAGGAGATGTAAAAGCAGTTGAGATTTTAGATAAGGTTGATCCGCAGCTGAAGTATAACAAAGATAAATTTGGATATGGCGCAATGCATATAGCAGTTCGTTTAAGAAAAATAGTTCTTATCACCTTATTATATAGATTGGACCCTACCCTTTTGAGGCAAAAATCAGAAAATGGATTTACTCCTATGCATGTGGCGGCGAGGCATGGAATTACGGCTTCGATAAATGCTTTAAATGCACTTGCAGTCAGTCAGGAAACATTAGACGGCACTAAAAATGATCTTATGACCATAGAAGATAATAAAGGCCTTATTCCAATACATGTGGCAGCAATAGAAGGACAAGTCGAAGCCGTTCAGGCAATGCATGCGATCAACAATAATCTAATTACTACAGGAAATAAATCCAATGGGTACTGCTGTTTGCATTATGCAGCATTAACGGGAAAAGAAGAATTAACTAGAATATTATGTGATCTGACCGAAAATTTGGAGTCTGTTCTAGAAAAATATGGATGTAATGCGATGCATCTGGCAGCCCTAGGTGATTTTGGATCTTTAGTAAGAATTTTAGACGGCTTTGAACCTGCTTTAAAGTCACAAAAAAATATTCATGGCAATACACCGTTAATAGTAGCATATTACAATAGGAGCCAAGCCCAGAGCGCTTTAGCTGTATTTAAAGAATTTTTTCCTTATTCATGGAGAATAAAAGTCTTATGGCCTGTCTTATTTAGGCTAATTTGATATTTCTGATTTATTCCTCAAAAGACAAGATTCTTCTAGCCTTAGACCCTTCCTGGGGCCCTATAACACCGTTTTCTTCCAGTTCATCCATTAATGAAGCTGCTCTGGCATATCCTATCTTAAGTTTTCTTTGCAGATATGTTGTCGAAGCATTTTTTGTAGAGAGAACTATGCTCAAAGCCTGATCATATAATAAGTCTCTAACGTTGGAAGAAGATTTGGTATCTTCCGGTTTTGGCATAGCATCAAATGAAGGTATTAGATAGTTGGGTGGATATTTTGCACAAATATTGTCTATTACCTGATTGATATCTTCATCTCTGATATAAGCTCCCTGAGCTCTGACAAGCTGAGATGATCCGGGAGGAGAAAAGAGAAGGTCTCCATTACCGAGCAGGGATTCTGCTCCTACTTCATCTAAGATAATCTGCGAGTTTATTCGGCTTGCAACTTTAAAGGCTATGCGGCATGGGAAGTTGGCTTTGATAATACCTGTTATTACTTCTCTCGATGGCCTTTGGGTTGCTAAGAGAAGGTGAATGCCGACAGCTCTTGCCATTTGAGCAATTCGGGCAATTGGAGCCTCTAGATCTGATGAAGATACCATCATTAAATCGGCAAATTCATCGATAATGCAAACGATAAGCGGCATTTTTTCCGGAATGGTAATATTTAGTTCCGCTTCTTTATCTTTTCTAATTTTTCTTGCATTGAATGCGGTAATATTTCTAAGAGCTAACTGTTTTAATATCTCATAGCGCATGCTCATCTCTTTTACCAGCCATTGAAGTGCAGCATAAGCTCCATGAGCTTCGGTTATAACCGGTGCCAGCATATGAGGAAGGTTGGAATATTGTGTTAATTCAACCTTTTTAGGATCAATCATCATCATTTTGACATCGTCAGGCGAAGAGTTCATCAATATTGACATTACTATAGTGTTGATACAAACGGATTTTCCCGAGCCGGTAGCTCCAGCGATTAAGCAGTGGGGCATACGGGTAAGATCGGTTATTACATAGTCTCCAGTGACAGTTTTTCCAAGAAGAAGAGGTATTTTTATATGTTTCGAAGAATTTTGATAGTGAACTATCATCTCTTTTAAGCTTACTTCCTGAGGGTAAATAGAAGGTATCTCAACTCCAACGGCAGCCTTTCCGGGAATTGGTGCAATAATCCTGATAGATTTGGCTTGTAGGTTCAAGGCAATATCATTTTCCAAAGCTTTAATTTTTTGTACTTTTACACCAATGGAAGGATGAACTTCAAAAGAGGTAATGGTAGGTCCGCAGTTGATCTCGCCGACTTTAGCTTCAATCCCGAAATTTTTTAAAGTCTCTTCTAATATTTCCGCTTGGCGGGTAAGTTCTTTTTTTATCATTGGGTGGTCAATTTGAGGAGGATCGGTAAGAAGTGAATAAGAGGGCATGTGATATGGTCCGATCTTTTTTTGGAAAAGCTCTTTTTTCGGAGAAAATACAGCTTTTATTGTATTTATTTTTAAGCCCCTTTCTAAAAGTGTAACTTTTTTTTCATTTGTAGTAGGTATTTCATTATGAATTATTGGTTTTGATTCTTTAATTCTTATTTGTGGAAGGGCAGTTTTCTTTTTCGCTTTTTGGTGGCTAATAATTTTTGATATAATCTCTTTAATAAAGATAAAAAGGGATTTTCTTGGTTTTGAGAAGGTTTTCTTTTTTTTGAATAAATTGATAAAGCCAAGAAAGAGGCTTTCTATAGCATGAACAATATGAATTCCCGTAAATAATAAAAAAGAAATAAAGGCTGTAAAAGAGAAAATGATTGAACATCCTACATTGCTCAGTATTTTCTGAAGGTTGAAAAATGGTATGTCCTTATAAAGATAGTAAAGAGGCACTCCTCCTAAATTGTAGCGTACAACTTTATGTGGAGAAGGAGTTAAGAAATAGAGATTTTCGTTATGTATCTTTTTATCGAATAAAGAAGAAATAGAAGGGTGTGTTTCAGCTGCAACATTTAAAAGCATACAAAGTGATATCATTAAAACTGAAAAACAAAGTGTTTTGAAAATGAAATTATTAACATTATGCATTGTAATAAGCTTCCATCCAATCCAGCTGAGATATAGAATGAAAAGGTAGCTTCCAAGACCAAAAATAAAGGTTGAAACATATGAAATATAAAAACCTAAAAGTCCAAGCCAGTTTTGATGGGGATATTCGATATTAAAGCTTATCAAAGACAAAAGAAGAATAATATTTAAGGAGAGGACGAAGAGACCTCTAGCTTCGTAATTTTTTGTCTTTTTCTTTTTTATTGGCTTTCTTTTGCTATTTTTTCTCATAACTTCACTAAATTTACATATATCAAAGATATAACACCAATTGTTAAACAATACCAAGCAAAAGGACGAATTTTTTTTCTTTCAACTAAGGAAAAAATGAACTTAATAGTAAAAAATCCGATAATTAAGGAGGAGAAAAATCCTAAAAGATAAATCTTAGGCTGCAGTATTGGCAAGGGCTCTTTTTGATCTGCCAATATCTTTACGGACTCTAGAAGGCTTCCTCCTAAAACTGTAGGTATGGCAAGTAAAAAAGAAAACTTTATTGCCTCTTGCATTTTCCATCCTCTTAAACAGGCAGCAGATATTGTTGATCCGCTCCTTGAAATTCCCGGTATTAGTGCAAATGCTTGCATCATACCTATAAATAACACATCTTTGATTTTTTTATTTAGTGAAGAATTCAAAGATTCTTTGATATCGATCGAAGAAGTTATAAAAAGCATGATTGAGGTTAATATTAAAAAAGCGCCTAAAAACTGAGGCCGGGAGAAATATATTCGTACCGGCTTTCCAAAAAAATAGATCGGTACTAATGGTAAAATAGCAATTATTAAAAGGAGGCCTTTGTGTCTGTCATATCTGATTAGTTTGGTAATTTCTTTTCGTAAAAAAATTATAGAGGCCAAAATTGTCCCTAAATGACAGACAAGATCGAAAAGAACATAGATCTCGCCAGATTTAATATTAAATAATAATTTGAAAAGGGTTAGGTGTGCAGAAGAGCTGACTGGAAAAAATTCAGTGAATCCTTGAACAATACCTAAGATAAGAGCTTCTAATAGTGTCATAACCTCTCAAAAAAAAAAGGGCGACCAACGGGTCTCGAACCCGCGACCTTCGGAACCACAATCCGACGCTCTAACCAACTGAGCTATGACCGCCATAAAACAATGCATCATTTTTATCAGAAAAAATTGATTTTAGTCAATTTATGAAAACAAAAGAACCTTTATTAAAATTTTTTTTTAATATTTTTTTTAAAAAACCTTCTTTTTTTTGAGGTAAGATATAAAACTGATTATAAGAACTTGATAAATTCAAGACCTTCATGTTTGTCATTTAGAGCCTTCAAGGAAATAAATAGTATGAGAATTGTTGAAATATAGAAGATGACAAAATCTAAAGATATGCTTTTCGATCTGGCATAAAACTGAATTGATGCAGGGGTAGTAAAGATCAAGTTTAGTAAAAATTTTGTAATAAAAGTGTTTATAAGATTTAGCATTGTTGGAAAGAGGGGGATATAAAAAAAGAGCAGGGCTAAAAAAATTAATAAAATAGAAGCCGAAACAAATAGGGGGATGAACAAATTGTAGATAAAGCTTAAATAAGAGAATTTATGAAAGTGAAAAAGTACAAGAGGAAAGATCATAAGATTTACTGAAAAAGACAACGCTGCGCCCTGTTTGATAAAATTAAGAAGAAGATATGCTTTTTGTGAAATGAGATTGAGCTGGATAAATTCTGGCCTGGTTCTTTTTTTAATAAATAAGTTTATCCAAGATTCAATTTTTGGATAAATTATCAAGATGCTTGCCGAGCTTAAAAAGCTCAATTGAAAGCCAACATTAGTGATGATTAAGGGATTGATAATTATTATTACAATGAAGCTCAATGCCAAAGCATTGATTGAATAATATTTTTTATTAAGTCCCTGAGAGAAAAGTGCTACTAAAATCATGATATAAGAACGTTCAATCGAAGGGAAAGGGCCTAAAAATAAAAAATAGAGGCTTAAGAGAAAAATTAGGATCCAAAGCGAGAATTTTTTTGAAACAAACAAGTTCAATATAAATGAGAGCATTAAAAAAAGAAGACCAAAATGAAAGCCGGATATCGCCATAATATGCTGCAGGCCTATTTTTGCAAAAGCAAAGGAGAGATATTGATTGTTGTTGGACCCTGTTATCATGGCATTTAAAAAAGAGATAACATTTCTATCTTTGATATTTTTTCTTAAGTATTTTTCTACTTTTTTTTTCAAATCATGCCTTAAAAAAGATAAATTGAAAGAGGTTTCATCACTTTTCCAGCTGAAAGGTTTTAAACGATAAAAATATTTGTTATTGGAAGAAAGCTCTCCCTCAACATAGAAATTAGTCCTAGGAGCATTTTTATCTTTTTTTATCATGATCGTGCAGGGAAGGTTTTTATAAGTTTTATTAGAAACGAACTCTTTTAAAACACCTCTATAAATAATCTGTTTTTTGTTGTAGCTAATTTCTTTGATGGAGCTGATTTTAAAATAGCCTTTTCCTTGCAGCGGCTTATCTATTACTTTGAGATTTGGATAAGAAGCATTGATATAGAAAAATGCTAAAATAAAAAGAGAAAGGTTATATAAAAATGATTTAAAAGAAAAAATATTGAAAAAGATAAATAGAAAAATCAGAAAAGAGGAGCGGTGCAAGAAAAATGAAAAGGACAAAAGGATATTTATTGCTAAAAGCAAAAGGGGACATTTTTTAAAAAACTGAAAGTATAAAGATCTAACTCTATCTATGTAATATTTCATTTTTTTTATTAAGAAATGGATAAAAAAAAATATTTTAAAAAATAATTTTTACAAATTACTCTTTTTTTCATTTAAAAAAGAACCTTTTTTTATTAAATTAGAAGTTTTAAAGAAACAAAGAAGACCATATGAATTCTTCTGTTTTTGACTTTTACAAAAAAGATGAAGTTGAAGCCTTTTTCGATGTCATTTTATTAGATGAGACAACTTCACTAAGCTTTGAAGAAGCAAGAAAACTATGTTTTGACCTTCCCAAGGGATGGTATGAGCTATGTCGTCTTGATGTGGAGGACAGAATTGAGTTTTCAAAAGAGTTTTGTTTAAAGGTTTTACCTTTCAAACCTCATGTCTATAACTTTATACAACATTTTTTTTCTCAGCTAGATGACATAGCTGTTTTTTTGACAAAGAAATTTAATGATGAGCCTTATCGCTGCGAGCTGGTTTACAGCTTAAGAAAAGAAGCTGCTTTTTTTAGAGGCAATCCTCCCTGTTCCGAAGTAACTATCAATAATATTAATCAACAGTTTGAAGAAATGCTGCCGAGGGATTTTTTGGAATTTTTCAAAATCCATAATGGGTTTTCGAAAAATAGCGATACTGGAATTTTCCCATTGGAAAATTTAAAAGAGATAACTGAAGAATTTCAACAGCTTATTATGAATCAGGGCAAAGAAATAAAATGTTATAACAAAGTGATAGATCCGGAAGATT
>CAYNVX010000047.1:6481-10571 GCA_964400755.1 uncultured bacterium
ATTTTATCAATGTTTTGGTAGAGATACCTTTCAATGTTTTTATTTGCACTGGTATCCGGAAGGCGAGCTGGGAAATGTATATTATTCTGGAAGCGATGGAACAATATCCAATTATTATAATACACAATCCTGGGCTGAAAATTTGGCATTTCCTTCATTTTTAGACTGGCTGGTCTTTTACCTAGAGGAGATTGAATTTTAATGTATACCGTTAATAATTTATATCAGAAGCATGGAAAGGCTTTAGGTCTTGATTTAGTTGCCGGATCAAAAGGTATAAACAGAAGAATTAAAAGACCTGAGATTCATCGTCCCGGTTTAAGTCTAACCGGTTATTTAAAAAGTTTTATGGCTTTTAGAATTCTGATATTTGGTAAAGGCGAGATTGAATATCTAAGAGAATTAGAAAAGAATATCAGGATAAATAGGCTTCACGCAATTTTGAATGATACGACTCCTGCTGTTATAGTCGCAAGAAGATATAAAGCTCCAAAAGAATTAAAACAGATTTGTGAAAAAGAGGGGATACCTCTTTTTCGTGCCAGCATGTCAACACTTAGTTTAATAAGTAAAATGCTGCTAATTTTAAATGATGAATTTGCTCCAAGCATTACCATGCATGGCACTTTAATGGAAGTATTTGGGATCGGTGTATTAATTCAAGGGGAATCTTCCATTGGGAAGAGTGAAGCGGCCTTAGGACTATTGGAAAAGGGCCACCGGCTTATTTCAGATGATGTTGTGAACATCAAAAGAAAAGATGACAGCTATTTAATTGGATCAGGACCGGAACTTACCCGCCATTTAATGGAAATAAGAGGGATAGGAATAATTAATGTTGCCCATCTTCATGGAGCTGTTTGTGTCAGACCTGATAAGGTTTTAGATCTTATTGTAAGATTAGAAGAATGGGACCATAGACATTTCTATGATCGTGTCGGACTGGAAGAAAAATTTTGTGATATTTTGGGAATTAGTGTTCCTTTTCATGTTATGCCGGTAAAACCCGGAAGGGATGTTGTCTTATTGATAGAGACTATCGTATTAAATCATAGACTGAAAGGAAGAGGATATAATTCGGCAAAAGAGTTTAATAAAAAATTATTGGAAACAATTAGTAATAAACAAAAAAAGAGAACATTTAGTGAAACTAAGCAGCAAGGTTAAAATTAATAATGATTTAGGGCTTCATATACGTCCTGCAGCAGCAATTGTAAAACTTGTGCAATCAGGTAAATCCGATGTTTATTTTACCTATAAAAGAGAAAGGGTAAATGCTAAAAGCATAATGAGCATATTGATGTTAGCTGCAAAAAAAAATGCAGAGATAGAAATTACAGTACAAGGTCCTGATGCAAAAGATATTATGAAAAAGCTTCTTAGTGCTTTTAAAAAGAATTTTGGTGAGTGAAATGTTAAAAGAGGAAAAAGTATTCAAAGGTCTTCCTCTTTCAGAAGGGATAGCAATAGGTCATCCTCTCTTTTTTTTAGAAAAGAAAAATAAAAAGTCAGATGTTTCAATAAAAGATGTTAAAAAGGAAATTCTAAGATATAGGCAAGCTATATCCTGCAGTAAACTTGAAATTGAAAATCTTCAAAAGCGTTTTACCAAACAGGAAGCTTCCGCTGTAGTTGATATATTAAGTTCTCACAGAGAAATGCTCGACGACCCTATTTTAACAACAAGCATAGAAGATAAAATTAAAACACTGAAAAAAAACACTGAATATGTTTTTCAGGTTTTAATAGAAGAATATAAAGTTAGGTTTTCAAAAGTAACAGATCCCTTTTTTCAGGAAAAGATCAAGGATGTTTTGGATGTTTCCCAAAGGGTTTTAAAACATTTAAATCCTACTTTTAAAACAGAGATAAATAATGTCGAAAGGGACTCGGTAATATTAACAGAAGAACTTGTCCCATCAGATATTGCTGAAGCTGATAATAACAGGATCAATGCCTTTGTTACACAATCCGGAGGGCATTCCTCACATTCTGCAATTATAGCAAGAGCAAAAAATATTCCATATGTTGCGAAGCTTGATATAAGCCTTCTTAAAAAAACCAAAACAAAATTAATTATTGTAGATGGAATTAATGGGGAAGTGATTGTAAATCCTAAAAATTCGACTTTAGAAAAATATGAGAAACTAAAAAGAGAATTAGAAGAATATTATGTCATTTTACAAAAAGAAGCTTTCTTACTTGTAAAATCACAAGATGATGTAAAAATAAAAATCTCAGCAAATATCGGCGGGCTTGGAGAAATAGATCTTTTAAAAAAGAACCAGGCATCAAGTGTAGGTATTTTTAGAACGGAATATCTATTCTTGGCAGAGAAAGAGATGCCCTCTGAAGAAAGACAGTTTAACATATATAAGAAATTAGCAGAGCAGTTATCTAACATTCCTATTACCATACGTATTTTTGATATTGGAGCAGACAAGAACTATCTATTTTCCAGCGATGAAAAATATCTAGATTTTTATCATGAGACAAATCCCTCTCTGGGATGCAGGGGAGTAAGGTTTTTATTAAAACATCCCAATATTTTAAAAGATCAGCTAAGGGCGATTTTAAGAGCTAATAAATATGGTAATATTCAGATTTTAGTTCCATTGGTTACGGATATTTCTGAATTTCTTGAAATTAAGAACTGGATCAGAATTGTTCAAAAAGAACTTGTCGATGATGGCCATGAGATAATTAAAGATATTAAAGTTGGCTGTATGATGGAAGTTCCCGCTGCTGTTTTGATGAGTGATCATTTTGCTAAAGAAGCAGATTTCCTCTCCATCGGCACAAATGATCTTACTCAATATACTATGGCTACAGACTGCAATAACTCTGCTATTTCTCATCTTTATAACCCTATCCATCCCAGCATGTTAAAAATGCTTTCTATGATCATTAGTTCAGCAAAAAAATATGAAAGGCCAGCTATATTATGTGGTGAGATGGCTGCTGATATTAGATATACCCAGCTATTATTAGGGTTGGGATTTAGAGAGCTTTCTATGGCTCCTAGAAATATACCTATCATCAAACATATCATCAGAGAGATAAGCATTAAAAATGCTGATAAATTGGCAAAAAAGGCTATAGAGATCTTCGATACCGAGAAGCTTGAAAGGCTATTATTAGAGTCTAATCCAATATAAATTTTGTAGTGATAAAGATAGAAAAATATTAACTTTCTGCATTTTTATTTATTTAAATATATATTAAGAAAATAAAAAAACAGATGCCTTTTTAAATTAAAAAGGCATATTTCCAAATGGAGCTTCAGGCATTTTTTCTTCTATTTTTGAAAAAGCAGCATTGTAGGCTGCTATTATTAAATCTTGAAGTCCTTCAATATCATCTTTATCAACGCAGTCTGGCTTGATTTCTATTTTTTTTATCTGTTTTTCGCCATTTAGAGTGATGGTTACTAGGCCGTTGCCAGAAGTGCCGATAGCTTCTACGCTTTGCATTTCTTCCTGCATTTTAGCATATTTTTCCTGCATTTGCTTAGCTTGCTTTTTCATTTTAGAAAATCCGCTGCCCATATTTTCTCTCCTTATTTCTTTTGGTAGATTTTGATGATTTGCTGTTTTTGAAGAGGTTTGTCGCCGCTGCCTGTTTTTGTATTTTCAATTTTTTCTACAACATCATAACCAGAAATAACTTCGCCAAATATTGTATGGTTCATGTTAAGCCAGGGTGTTGCAGCTGTAGTAATAAAAAATTGGGAACCGTTAGTGTTAGGTCCTGCATTTGCCATAGCAAGAAGTCCTTTTTTATCAAAGGCTATATCTGCTCTTACTTCATCGGAAAAAGGTTTGTCCCAGATTGATTTGCCACCAGCTCCTGTTCCTGTAGGATCTCCGCCCTGTATCATAAAAGATTTTATGACGCGGTGAAATATTACATTATTATAGTAGCCTTTCTCTGCAAGTTTGATAAAATTCTCACAGGCTTTTGGTGCAACATCAGGTGTTAATTCTATTTCTATATTTCCTTGGGTTGTCTCTATTACAACTATTGGGTTTGTCATATGGTTTGTATCCTTTGCTTGAAGGTTAATAAATAAGGGTAAAAATAAAACTGA
>CAYNVX010000048.1:0-10549 GCA_964400755.1 uncultured bacterium
TATAGGGAGAACGACATATATAACGTTACCTTAAACAGAAGAGGCTTAAAACAAACTGGGGAGGTTTATTTAGTAAATCAAAACAGTTATATCATATCACCTTCAAGGTTTATAAAAGATGCAATATTAAAAATCAAAGCAGATACAGCAGCAACACAACAATGCCGAGAACATATTAAAACAACCACCCCTCATCCTTTTTTACCTGATGTTTACAAAGATTATAGAGGAGTAAAAGTTATCGGAGCACATGATTCTATCCCAATAACAAATTGGTGTTTAATAGCAAAAATTGATGCTGCGGAAGCCTTTATACCTTTAAGAGAAATTCTTTGGCTCTTTGTCGGGAAGATATTATTTATTGGCATATTAGCTGCAGTAATTGGTTATTTTATGTCTAGGATAATCACCAAATCCATTTATGTTTTAAGAGAGGGCACCAAAATCATTGGACGGGGAAACTTAGATTATAAAATTAACATCACAACAAAAGATGAAATCGGCGATTTATCATTAGCTTTTAATCAGATGGCAGAAAACCTAAAAAAGTCCACCTCTTCGATAGATGTCTTAAACAAAGAAATTGCTGAAAGAAAAAAAATAGAAAAAGATTTAGAAGAAAGCAAAAAAAACTATGAAGCGCTTTATAAAGAATCTTCTGATGCTATCATGTTATTGGATCCTAAAGACGGCTATTTTGGAGCAAATCCGGCTACAGTCGAATTATTCGGTTGTGAAAATGAAGAGGAATTCAAAAAGTATACTCCGGCAGAACTTTCTCCGGAAAAACAGCCGGATGGAGAAATATCTACAGAGAAAGCAAAGAAAATGATTCAAAAAGCTTTAGAAGAAGGAATCAATATTTTTGAATGGAAGCATAAAAAACGAGACGGAAGTGAATTTTTTGCAACGGTCCTTTTGTCAAAAATAACCATTTCCGGCAAAGAGCTTTTGCTTACAACGGTAAGAGACGTTTCAGTGCAAAAATTAGCGGAAGAAACAATTAAACAGGCCATTGAAATGAAAGCACAGTTTATTACTATGGTCTCGCATGAGCTAAAAACTCCCCTTTCGGCCATTAGAGAAAGTATTGCAATCTTATTAGATGGACTTGTGGGACCACTGTCTGCTGAACAAATTGATCTGCTAATAACTGCAAGAAATAATTTAGATCGGTTAGGAAGGCTTGTAATAAATATATTGGACATAAAAAAAAATGAAACAGGAAAAATGGTTTTTGAAATAGAAGAAACTGATATTAACACACTTATTTTGGAAGTGCAAAAATCTTTGCAGTTCATGGCCCAGGCCAATAAATTGGAACTATCAACCAAATTACAAGAAAATCTGCCGCATGTTTTTTGCGATAAAGATAAAATAACCCAGGTAATTACAAATTTAGTGAGCAATGCAATTAAATATACTCCCAAGGGGAGCATTACAATTTCTTCCAAAAAAGAAAATGATCAAATTATTGTATCAATAACAGATACAGGTCCCGGCATTTCTAAAGAAGATCAGCTTAAGCTCTTCAAAGAATTCTCACATTTGGAGAATATCTCAAAAAGACAGATGGGAAGTACAGGACTGGGATTAGTGATCTCCAAAAAATTAATAGAAAGGCATGGCGGTAAAATCTGGATTGAATCCGAAGAAAACAAGGGTTCTACTTTTTCATTTTCATTAAATATTAATTATAAACCTGAAATAGGAGCATAATAATGGCAAAAAAAATACTTTTAGTTGATGATGAACCGGATATATCTAAATTAACATCTTTAAGACTAACAAAAATGGGATATCAGGTAGATATTGCCTACAATGGTCAAGAAGCATTGGATAAATTAAACAAATCTTCTTATGATCTGATAATGCTGGACTATCTTATGCCGGTAATGGATGGAAAGGAATGTGCAAAAAAAATAAAAGAAAATGAAAAGACAAAAAACATTCCAATTATTATGTTTTCTGCCAGCACTACAAAAGATGCTGAAACGTTGGTAAAAGAATTACATGTACAGGATTATTTAACAAAACCCTTCAATCCTGAAGATATGATGTCCAAAATAAAAAAATTTATTGGAGAGCCATAGAAATTATGCAAATGCCGGCAAGAAAAGAAGAAGAAATCCAATCTCAAGCGGAATTTCTTTATAATATTACAAAGAAGATCAATGAAGGAATTACATTAGAAGATGTGCTGAACTTCATTTTCGATACATTTAATGCTGTAATTCCATATGACAGAATTGGCGTTGCTTTCATAGAAAAAGATGGAAAAAATGTAGTTGCCCATTGGGCTAAGACAAAAGCCAAGAATATTATATTGGAAAACGGATATTCTGCTCCTTTGAAAGGAAGCACTCTAGAAAACATCTTAAAACTAAAAAAACCAAGAATCCTAAATGATCTGCCTGCATATTTGCATGCCAACCCTAATTCGGAATCAACAAAAAAAATTATTGCAGAAGGGATGATATCTTCTCTTACCTGTCCTTTAATTATAGAAGGCAAATATATTGGATTTATCTTTTTTTCCTCTATGTACCCGAACACATATAAAAATTTACATAGTGATTTTTTTCAACAGATAGCAGGTCAGCTTTCAGTAATAATTGAAAAGGGGCGCTTATATGATAGGATAATGGACCTAAATGAGCTAAAAACCAAGTTTTTAGGAATTGCAGCTCACGATTTAAGAAATCCAATTAATGTAATCAAAGGAAATGTTGATTTAATTAAAGAAGGAATTATAGATAAAAATTCAGATGAATTTCCCAAAACTCTAGATACTATCAAAAAACATTGCGAGAGCATGTTAAACATTATTAACACCTTTTTAAGTATCAGTGTAATTGAATCCGGTAAATTAGATCTAAAAAAAGAAAAAACTAAAATTGATCAGTTTTTATCTGAATGTGCAGAATACAATTCACTTCTTGCCAAAAGCAAATCTATAAATTTAGAGCTAAAAAATGAGAACAATCTTCCTGAAATAAATATAGATAGAGAAAGAATTAAACAGGTTATAAACAATTTGATATCAAACTCCATAAAATATTCTGAGACAAATACTTTAATAACATTAAAGTCTTATAAAAAAGATAATTTTATTGAAATAGCAGTAATTGATAAAGGACAAGGAATACCTAAAGAAGAAATTTCAAAGCTTTTTGAATTTTTCTCAAAAACCTCAACAAAGCCGACAGGAAAAGAATCCTCTACCGGCTTTGGACTTGCAATTTCTAAAAAGATTGTTGAAGCTCATGGTGGTAAGATCTGGGCAGAAAATAACCCAGATAAAGGTCTAACAATAACCTTTAGTCTGCCTATTTCTGCTTAATTTTTTCTGCTGCTTTTGGATAAAGAAGTTTAGGAACTTTTTTTAAAACCTCTTTCTTTTTTGAGGCTAGGATAAAATGTTTATCTAATAAGATAACACTTATCATCCAAAAAACTATTATTCCAAGAAGCAGAATTGCAATAAATGGCATTATTGCAGCGATAGAGCCAAAGAAAACAAGCAGTGCCTGAAGGATAAAGGCTCCCCCTGCTTTTGAAAATTTGGTAAGCAAAACATCAATAGCGGCTTTGCCTTTAGCTTTTGAATCCTGATCTAAGGGAATATAAGCCATTTCCTTCGTTGGATCAAACAGAGAATACTTAAAGGATTTGCCGACCAAATATTGCCCTGTTCCTAAAATTAAGGCCAGCATCAGCGGTGCTATTTGAAAATAGCGATTAATATAACTAAAATGATCGCTAAACAAAATAAATCCAAAAAAGGAAGCTCCGAAAACTAAAAGGACTAAAGGAGTTGCAAGAGCTGCTTTTTTCCAGCCAAATTTTCTAATAATTCCCCCTCCTAAGAAAAGCATTATAAATGAAGAGATAGAAGTAAAAATTGAGAAATAGCCTTTAAAGGTAGAATAATCATTAGGATTCGGAAATTGAATTTTTAGCTGATTTTTCCAAACAACTTCAATAAATGTAACCGATATTGAATAAGCAATGACAATCATAGCTAAAAGCTGAAGATATCTAGATTTTTTAATATGTTTTAAAGATTCCTTGAAAGAGATGTTCGATTTATTAGATTTAATTTGTATCATCTCTTTTGTTTTATAAAATTTCTTATCATTCAACAAATGATTTTTCATCCACCAATAAACAGCCATTATAAAAAGTCCAAATAGAAATACGATCGTCATCAAATAGCAAATGGATAGCCCCCAGGAATTATTCGAATATAAGGATTTAGTAATATTTGAAAAGTAGATAAGAGTTGGACCTGAGCAGATCATAGAAAAACAGGTTCCTAATCCTAAAAGAGAATAAAACCTTTTTGATTCAGAAAGAGAAACGATATCATTTGAAAATCCCCAAAAGATCATAGAAATGCCCACGCTCCCCCAAAGCTCCGCCATGGCATAAAAAAGAGTAAAGGTCCAATTTCTAAAAATAGCAACAAATCCTTTAAAGCCCAAAGGAAGGATAAGCTCCAATTTATCAGCTAAAAGATTTGGATGTAAAACCTCTCTTAAAGGGTAAAGTAGAATAGCAAATAGCAAATAGAATCCAATAAAAAAAGCAATGGTCGAATAAAACAAAAGAGATCTGTTTAGTTTTTTACTTAACCTTGAATAAACAAACATAAAAACAAGACCCAAAGGAAGAATAACCCACATTTTAATAAAAGGAATAGCTTCTGCTCCAGATCCTTGAGCGGTGACAACTAACGACTCTCTGACATCTTTTAAAATTAAATAGATATAATTAAAAAAGAAGCTCATCAAAAAAATTGGCACGAATTTTTTAAGCTCGCTTTTTTTTACGGGCCAAAAAAAAGATCTAAGTTTATTTAAAGATAGTTTCGTCATCATTTTTTTTATTTTTATTTAATTATCCAATATATTTTTTAGAAATAATTAATTAGAGCAAATTATAACATAGCTCAACATATTAAAAGGGCAATTAAAAAATTAAATAGATTTAATAAAATATTTTAATATTTAAAAATGCTTGATTTAATTAAATAATGAAAATTAAAATATCTGGTTTCTTATAACAATTTATTAACAAATGGTGAAAACATGAAACACTTTTTAACATTACTTGCCGCTCTCGCAATAGTTTCTTCTGCTTATACTGAAGAACAAGAAGAAATAATTCCAATAGAGCCTACAAAACAAATTACGGTTAAAGAACAAAAACCCTCTTATAAAACTAAATATGTCCGAGCTGGAGGAATATTAATTCCTTCCTATGGAAGCTATACTTTGGCGCCCAATTTTACAGCAGGCTATTTATATAGAGAAAACCAATCAGGCGTTGATTTTTCAGGAAATATAGGCATCCATGATAAAGTATATACATATACCCTACCAAAAGTAACATATGTTAAATTTTATGACATTTCACCTGCTGGGGCTATGAATGTTCATAATTTATATTACGGGTTAGGCGGCAGTTTTTATGGAATGGGAGCTTCAAGCATGAGATTTCATGGCTTAGCAGGCAACCTAAATTTAGGATATAATGCTAGACTAGGAAAAAAAATAACCAATTTCTATCAATTTGGAATTAACATGCCGGCAATTCCAATTTCAGCAAAAGGCGATGTTTATAAACCTTCAATGGAATTAAACTTAGGTCTTGGATTCTAATTTTTTTTAATCAAAGCGGAGCCATAAAGGCTTCGCTTTTTAAATGTTATATATAATATTTTACACTATTAATATATCAAACTTTATCAAATATTTAACTATCTTCTTCTACGAAAATAGCTCTTTTTGCTATATTAGCTATGTTTTATACAGATAAATGTATTATTACAGCTGTATAAGGCATTAATTTTTAGAAAAACCATACTTCATATCTTCGGTCTTTAATGTTCCCAAGATGAGGTTTTGGGAATATTAAAGGAGAAACAATGAAATTATTCGTAGGAAGTCTTCCATTTGAATTATCAGAAGACAAATTAAAAGAATTATTTGAAAACTTTGCTGATGTAGTTAGCGTAAAACTTATTACAGACAGAGAAACTGGACGTTCTAGAGGTTTTGGATTTGTTGAATTTTCATCTGAAGATTCAGCTAACAAAGCTATCGAAGAACTTAACGGAAAAGATGTTGGTGGCAGAGCTATTATCGTAAAAAAAGCTCATGATAAAAATGAGCGTAGCAGCAGCGGCCCAAGAAACAACACTAACAACAACAAAAGAAGATTCAATAATTCACGTTATTAATTTTTTAAAATAAATAAAGGGCTTTTATTAGCCCTTTATTTATTGTCTTTTTATCAACTAATTATTTTAATTAAAAATCCTTTTAATCTTAATAAAAAAATTTGATATAAAGTTTTTCTTTTTTGGGAGAAAACCTATGTCCGATGCATCATTAAATGTTTATCAATCATTATATCCCCCTGTTCAACATAGAGAACAATTTTCTCTAATAAAAAAAGAACTTTTGCAAACTGCACAAGATTTTCAAAAACGTAGAATTGAGAATATCCGTCCACCTTTAGAAAGAATAGCTTCACAAAATGCCTTATCTCTCAGAGCCCCTCCTCCTGAAATAGTTATTATACCCCCTCCTAATGAACCGTTAGTAATTCCTCCTATAAACATCTCTTTCCCTGAGATTGATGAGATAAAAAAAGAGCTAAATGAACTAGAAAAAATAACTTTTAGAGTTACCTTCTTTAAGACTCGCCTTTCTTCTAAAGATTTTTTGGAATATCCACGAGTTTTTGCTACTTGGAATATTTCTTATTGTACGGAAGAAGAATTTTATTCTGCTTTAGATAAATTAAATATCGAAGCTGAAATTCATTTTGCAAACATGCATGCCCAAACACTAAACCTCTTACATCCTGCAACAGAAGAATTTTACAATCAAAAAGCTTCGCTTATTGAAAAAGGCTCGCAACTTTTAAATAAATTACAATCTGCTACAGAAGAAATCAAGAAAGCTCATGAAGCACAAAAAACAACACAACTAAAGATAGAAAAGCCTCAAGAAAGACAAGTAGCTCAAGAAACCACACCTCCACATAACGAATGTAAAATAGATGTAATTTTACCTAAATCACCCCCTAAAGAAGAAAAGCTTAATGATGTCATCCATGACATGCTTTCTTTAAAAGATCGCAAGATCACCGTTGGCGGCTGCTGCTGTTATGCAATGATAGCACTTTTTGCTGCTATGCTTTTATTTGCAGCTAAAGTTCAAACCTTCCTTCAGCAAGATCACAAAATATTAAAAGTTTAAATAGAAAAAATCCTTGTCACAAATTTTAAAATATATATAGTTTTTTCTTTAATATTTAATTTAGGAATTGTTAATGAAAAAGATATTCTTTTTAATTTTTTCTATTTCATCAATTTATGCAACAACAACATTCTTTGTTGGAACAGATGCTCATTATGGTAAAAAACAATGGGAAAACAATGAAGAAGTAAACAAACAAGCTATATATGACATGAATGCCCTGCCAAATTCACCATTTCCACCATCTATAGGCGGATTGGTTCAAGAACCAAAAGGTGTTATTCTAACAGGAGACTTAACAGATGGAGGTTTTTATTGGCATTGGTATGGTATCTATACCTTCCGTTTTTTAAATTGGGACGGATTTGTAAATGATTATGGAATAAATGGCGAAGCTCTCTTAAACTTCCCTGTGTTTGAAGGCTTCGGTAATCATGATTGCTTAGGATGGGGCGACTGGGTTAAATGGGATATAAGAAAGCGTAACTTACAAAGAGAAGAAACCTTAAATCTTTCAGATAACGGTCTCCACTATTCATGGGATTGGGAAGGTGTCCATTTTGTTCAATTAAACGTTTATCCCGGAGATACCCAAGAAGCTGAATTTAGTCTCTCTTTTTTAAAAAGAGACTTAAAAGAAAACTTACAACACTCCAATAAACCTATAATTCTTTTTCATCATTATGGTTTTGATGGATATTCAGATGACTGGTGGTCAAATGAAGAAAGACAGACATATTATGATGTTATAAAAAATTATAACGTCGTTGCTATATTTCAAGGACATCAACATGACTTTTTTCATTTAGTTTGGAAAGGGATCGATGTCTTTTCTTCAGGTGATATACAGACAAATGAATATCTGGTATGTGAACTAACTGATAATAACTTGAAAATCGCTTATAGAAATAATAGACAATGGGGTGATTGGTTTTTTGAAAAGAAAATAATAAAATAAATCGAGATCCTTATACACTACGACTAGAAAATTAAAAGATTTTAGATTAACTAAAAATGAAATTGCTAGAAATCTAAAAACAAGAAAAAAATAGTCAGAAAAGGTAGTTAAATTTAATATTTTTTCTTTAATTTTGAAAACTATAATTTTTTTGTATAACGCCAAATGGACAACTTGTCAGATTTTGAATCAGCAATAAATCCGATTCTTTCATATAGTCTTTGTGCTTTTAGATTGTCTTTATTAACTATAAGCGAAACTTCTGAAACATTAAGTTCTCTTAGTTTTTTAAGAACATATTCAATCAATAAAAGGCCGTAACCTCTTTTTTGCTTATTCTTATCTATTCCAAGTAAATCAATTGAACATATTTTATCCGTTGAATTGTTTTTTTCTTTAATAGAAACGTTAATAAAACCTATAGGATCATTATTTTTGCGCAACAAATAAGTGTAGTGATCTTTTTGAGTTAAATATTTTTCTGATGTTCCTGCAGGTTTTCCTTCAAATTCATAACTTAAAAAACTGGGATGTTCATTTATAATAGACATAACAAATTGTTTATCTTTATTCTCATCATAAGGTGTTATAAGAATTGATTCATCTGATTTTAAAGTATATTTTCGATTCATTTCTGTTTCTTTATTTAAAATCAATTCAGCTTTTTTAAGCTATACCTAATAACCTTATCCCTCCATTAGGCAATTAAAGAAATAAAGTTTCAGTTAACATACGCTTCTTAGGATATGTTGACATGTTCAACGATTTTTCTAATATCATTTTTTTTTATCGTGTACATAGATTCATATCTTAATTTTTTTTTTAAAAAAAACAAAAAAAGGAATTATTGATTTCTTAAAATAAGAATTATAAAATTTAACTTAATTATTCAATTTTTTTATAAGTCGATAACGTGTCGATCTTGTTTTCCCTACTCTTTCTACAAAGCCGCTTTCAATTAATTTATTCATTTTTCTTGAAGCTGTTTGTCGCGAGACTCCTAAAATATTTTGTACATCCTCCACTGAAATTTCAATTGAAAGCGCAAATAATTTTTCTAAATTTTCTTCTTCTTTATTAAGAATAATTTTCTTTTTAAAAATACGCGGCAAAATACATTTCACATAATTTTCACCTTCAATAATTTTTGGATCTAAAAGTCCTCTTTTTTCAAAAGACTCAAAAATAGCGATTAGTCCCGTTCCTAATTTTTCAATATATCCAATTTCACGAAAAATTTTACAAATCATAGGATTTCGCAAGTAAGTAATTCCAGATTTTAAATTTTTCAAATCTAAAGGACCAGGAAAAGTCCCTGGACTAAAAATTTCAATTCTATCTTCATATATAGCAATTTTAATTGGAGCCTTAATATGATAATTACGATGAACTATAGCATTTAATAAAGCTTCTCTTATTGCTATTTCAGGAATTTCAAGCTGTTCTTCTCTTTTCGGTTTTCGAATCTTAAATGATTTAGATAATCTACTAATAATAAATGAATAACACTGATTAAATTGATCAAATAAAACTCCTTCACAATCAATACTTGCAATAGCATCTCTTCCAGATATTCCTTGAAAATGCGAACAAATTATCATAGCTTCTGAAAGATAATATTGCGGTTGTTTTCCAAATAATAAAAGAGCCATTTGAGTTGGATAAAACATTGAATGTTCACATTTTATTAAATGATAAGCTAATAATGTAGATTTTTCATATCTAAGTTTGCCATGATTTTTACGATTATCTAAAAAAGATTGAATTTTTATTTTATCCAAATCTTCTTCATGAGCCTTATGATTGGGTAACGTTTCAAAATCAAGTCCATGACTTTGCCAATACATTTCTTTTATCATATCAGAATTAGCCCTTAATGTATTTCTTCCTAAACGGATATATGTTCCTTTGTCAATGCCTTCAGATGTTCTATAATAAGGTTTAGACATTCCTGAAGAAACTTCTATAATTAACAAGCTTTTTTCTCCAAATCTTTGGGTATAGATTCTTGGTATAATTGTTGGTGAAGAAGCTTCATAAATCATTTTTTCAAGCGATTCAAGAGCTTTTTGAATTATTTCTGGGGAAATCCCAACAATTTCCCCGGAATTTGCAACTCCTATGATTATTTTCCCTCCATTTTGATTACAAAAACCAATTATTGTTTTAATAATTTGATCATTGTGAGGTAATTCTCTTTTCCATTCTATTGTAGAAGATTCATCTTGAGGATAACGCATATTTTTCCTTTTTGACTCAATTTTTAACTCATTATAAGAATGTGAGTCAAATGAGTCAAAACAAAAAAATAATTATA
>CAYNVX010000049.1:0-1525 GCA_964400755.1 uncultured bacterium
GATTCTAAAGCGGCTGATTTTAGCCGCTTTTTTTATGCGCTAATATAAAAGAATTAATTATACTTTTTTTCGATTTCTTTTAATTGAGGAGCTATCTCTTTTCTGATTTTAGCAGGAAGACGGTCTATAAACAATACTCCATTCAAGTGATCATTTTCATGCATTAGCTCTCTAGCTTTATAACCGGATACATCAACAGACTGAATATTCCCTTCCAAATCCATCCATTCAATATGAATAGCTCCTGGTCTTTCGACTTCTGCATGTAATGCCGGAACAGATA
The DNA here is from genome assembly GCA_964400755.1 of uncultured bacterium. Classification (GTDB taxonomy): domain Bacteria; phylum Chlamydiota; class Chlamydiia; order Chlamydiales; family SM23-39; genus CAYNVX01. The sequence goes on from CAYNVX010000049.1 coordinate 284, forward strand.
GGCAACCTTCAGAAAAAATAACTGATTCATCAGAAGAAAGGGTTATTTTGGGATTGATAAAGACTTCGACATCCCCTAAAACAGCCTCATCATCTTTTTGCTCTACAATCGGTCTAATAATAAAGATCCTGAAAGGTTTCCCGACCTGTATGGCTGCAAGACCGACACCTTTATTTTCATCCATTGTCTCGATCATATCATTTATCAAAGTACGGATTTCATCGGTTATCTCCTTAACCTTCTCAGATCTGGTCCTGAGAAGCTGATTGCCGTAATATACTATAGGAAGGATCATTCTTCAACCTCTTCAATGACTGTAGGCATAGAAGACTGCTTTGATCTGCCAAGAGCAGAAGTCCATAAAGATAAAATTAAACATCCTGCCATAAAGATAACTACTAAATATGCAGTGAATTTTTTTAATACATCCGCTGTAGATGTTCCGAATAGAGAGTCTGATGAGTCTCCTCCAAAAGAAGCTCCTAGGCCCATACTTTTAGATTCTTGTATTAATATAACAAAGGTCGTTAAGACGCATAAAAATAAAAATAGGAAAACGAACATGTAAAAAATGAATGACATAATCTATTACCTCAACACTTATTAATTATTTGAGCAAAACTATCTACTTTTAAAGAAGCTCCGCCTATTAAAGCTCCATCTATATCTTTTTGATCTATCAGCTCGGAGATATTTTCAGGTTTAACAGATCCACCATATAATATATGCATTTTTAAAGATAAGTTCTTATCAAAAATATTAGATAAAACTTCTCTTATAAAATGATGAGCATCTTGTGCCATTTGTGATGTGGCTGTCTTCCCTGTGCCTATCGCCCAAACCGGCTCATAGGCTATAATGATTTTTTCTGCATCTTCCGCTGAAATCCCCTTCAGCCCTTTTCTCAACTGCTCTTCGAGTACTTTTTCTGTTTCGTTTTTTTCTCTGTGAGATTCAGTTTCTCCGATACATAATATTGGTGAAAGGCCATATTTCAAAGCACTAAAGAGTTTACGGTTGATAAACTCATCATCCTCTTTGAAAATATGTCTTCTTTCAGAATGTCCAAGAAGAACAAACTCCGCTTTTAAGGACTGAAGCATCAAGCCTGATATCTCTCCGGTATAAGCGCCTTCTTCTTTGTCATGCATGTTTTGAGCGCCAATGATTATATTGGTGTTTTTAGATGCTTCATTCGCGGACTGGATTGCTGTGAAGGGCACAGCTAAATAAATGGAACAA
>CAYNVX010000049.1:1535-10114 GCA_964400755.1 uncultured bacterium
TCTTTAATAAACTCAACAGCTTCCATATCTGTTTTATACATTTTCCAATTTCCGGCAATAATCAAAGAGCGTTGCATAACTTTACCTCATAAAATATATTTAAAAAATTATACATTTAAACTGAGCTAATTTCAAGTTATACCTGACAAATTTTTTACAATTCACTAAGATGTATATAAAAAAATCGGATATTTATGGAAAATCTTCAAATTAAAGTATATAGCGTCTCCGAACTTACCTATGCAATCAAGTCTATTCTAGAGTCAAAATTTAATTTTATATCTATTAAGGGAGAAATCACTAACCTTCGAGTACAAGCATCCGGACATATATATTTTTCTTTGAAAGATGATCATGCCCAGATCTCCAGTGTTTTATTCAAAGGAAACACTAAGAATTTGAAAAGTCTACCTAAAAATGGAGACCAGGTTATCGTTCATGGGGAAATTTCCGTCTATCCGCCAAGGGGAAATTATCAAATTATTATCCGAGAGTTGGAATATCTTGGCGTCGGAGAGCTTTTACTAAAACTACATGCCTTAAAAGAAAAGCTCTTGCAGCTTGGCTGGCTCGATCAAAAGAATAAAAAAGCTCTGCCTTCTCATCCTAAAAGAATAGGTGTTGTAACCAGTCCCTCCGGAGCTGTGATTCAAGACATTTTGAATGTATTAAAAAGAAGGTTTTCTAATTTTCACCTTATCTTAAACCCTGTTAAAGTTCAGGGAGAAGGTGCTGCAGAAGAAATAGCTCAGGCTATTGATGACTTCAATAAATATAATCTGGCCGATGTGTTGATTATCGGAAGAGGCGGTGGCTCATTGGAAGACCTCTGGGCTTTTAATGAAGAAATAGTAGCAAAAAGCATTTTCGAGTCTAAAATTCCTATAGTATCCGCTGTTGGACATGAAACAGATGTCACAATAGCCGACCTGGTTGCTGATATCAGAGCGCCTACCCCTTCTGCTGCTGCTGAAATAATAATAAAAGAAAAGACACAGATTTTGGAAAATTTAAAAAATTACCACCTGCAAATAGCTAAGAACCTCTATCATCAAGCACAAAGCTACAGACTAAAATTAAATAATTTTAAAAAACATCCTCTCTTCTCCTCCCCCTACATTTTATTATCCAAGCATATGCAGCAGATCGATGATATAAAAAGCAACCTTGAATATAGCTTAAACCATATTGTAGAACAGTTCTTAAGAGACAAAAAAACTCTAGAAACCCTTCAGAACCATCTAAAAAATTCCATTTCTTTAATAATAGAAAGGAATAAAGAAAAAATTGAAAAATTAATTTCCCACTTGTCTTCAATCAACCCAAAAAATCTATTAAAAAAAGGATATAGTATCCTCCTGTCTGAAAAACTTGGCAAAGTAATTTTTTCTATAAAAGATATTGCTGAAGATGATAAAATAAAAGCTATAGTAAGTGATGGAAATATTTTAGCAACCATTAACCGGATAGAGAAAAAATGAAAGAAGATAATATATCATTTGAAAAAGCATTCGAGCGTTTAGAAGAAATTTTAGACTGTATGAATGAAGGTAAAATTTCTTTAGACAGTTCTTTAAAACTTTTTGAAGAAGCTGACGGCTTAATAAAAAAATGCCAAAGCAATTTATCAGGTGCAGAACAAAAAATTGAAACTCTAATCAAAAAAAGAGATCAGTTGGTTGTAGAAAATGACCAGCCTCAAACTGAAGATTTTTCTCCTGATAATACTCAAATATTAAGATAAAAATGGAATCCATTTTAGATAACATCGAAAGCCCTGAAGATTTAAAATCTTTAGAGGGCGGTGATCTTATTTTACTCGCGAAAGAAATAAGATCAAAAATTATAGATGTTTTATCTATAAATGGAGGTCATCTATCTTCAAATTTGGGAATAGTCGAGCTGACAATTGCCCTTCATACTGTTTTTAACTCTCCCATTGATAAATTTATATTTGATGTAAGCCATCAAAGCTATACTCATAAATTACTCACAGGAAGAAATAAAGCTTTTCATACTATTAGAAAATATAAAGGGCTATGCGGGTTTTCCCATCCTAAAGAATCCCCTCATGATCCCTTTTATTTAGGTCATGCCGGAGCTGCTCTTTCTTTAGCTCTTGGTATTTCCAAAAATCGGGACTTAACCCATAGAAAAGAGCATATCATCCCTATAATTGGTGATGGAAGCTTGACAAACGGCCTTACTTTAGAAGCTTTAAATAATATTCCAAAAGATTTGAAACGTTTTATTGTTATTTTAAATGACAATAAAATGGCCATTTCAAAAAACGTGGGAAATATTAAAAATATTCTCAGCAGAATTTTAAACAGCCCCAAATCGAATAAAATTTATCAAGAAATTGAAAAAGCACTTTCTAAAATTCCAAGTCTTGGCAACAAACTGGCAAGACAAAGTCATGTTGTAACTGAATCTATTAAAAATTTAGTAAGCAGCGCTCCCTTCTTTGAAAACCTCAATCTCTCCTACATTGGCCCAATTGATGGACATGACACAAAAAAACTGATCGAAACATTTAAAGAACTAAAGGATTTCGAAAGACCTGTATTAGTACATGTCATTACCCAAAAAGGAAAAGGGCTGGACCATGCTATTCAAGATCCTACCTTATATCATGGAGTAAAACCTTTTGATATTTTAACGGGGAAATTTAAGTCTAATTCTTTAAAACATACTTTCCCCCAGATTTTTGGTAAACATCTACACAATATGGCCAGAGCTGATAATAACATCATTGCTATAAACCCTGCGATGATGGAAGGTTCATGTCTTTCAGAATTTCAAAAAGAATATCCTAACCGCTGTTTAGATGTTGGCATTGCTGAAGGCCATGCTATAACCTTTGCAGGAGGAACTTCATATAAGAACCAATTAAAAGTTGTAGCAAACCTCTATTCTACCTTTTTACAAAGATCCTTCGACAATATCTTCCACGACGTCTGCCTGCAAAATAATAATGTACTCTTTGCTATTGACAGGGCCGGTCTCTCCGGACCTGATGGATCGACACATCACGGCATTTATGATATCAGCTTTTTAAATGCCATGCCAAATATGACGATAACTCAACCTAGAAATGGAATTGTTCTAAAAGAACTCTTATCAAGCTGCTTTTTATGGAATAGACCTGTCGCGATTCGCTATCCGAATCTTCCTACTGAGGATTCAACCCTGCCTGTAAAAGAAAGAGCTTTTGCCAAAGCAGACATCTTATCTGAGGGAAAAGATTTATTAATATTACCCCTTGGACATATGTTTGAAACAGCTTTTGAAATAAAAGATCTTTTAAAAGCTGATGATATTAGACCAACTATTGTCGATCCTGTTTTTATAAAACCTTTAGATAAAGATCTTTTATATGAACTATTACTTTCTCATAAATGTGTTGTGACCATTGAAGAGCACTCTTTAGCCTCCGGCTTTGGTTCGATATTTAATTCTTTTGTTATACAAAACGGCTTAGAACATTTACAGATTATCAATATTGGCATTCCCGATACATTTGTTGAGCATGGATCAAGAGAACAGCTGCTAAAAGATATGGAAATGGATTCTTTATCTATCTATAAAAAGATATTAAACAGGTTTGATATCAAAAAAAAGATTAAGGAAAAGGTTAAATTATGATAATAGCGCTCTTTCCGCATGATAAAATTAAACAGTCCTTTGAAAAAGCTAAAGAGATACAAGAATTCCTTTCAAAACATAACATTACCGTTGTTGCCGAAGATGAGCTGGCTAAAAAAATTGGAGCTAAGCCTATCTCTTCCATTAATGATAATGACATTCGCTTTTTAATAGCAATGGGAGGAGATGGAACAATTTTAAGGCTTTCTCATAAATATAAACATCTCAATGCCGCTATCCTCGGAATAAATTTAGGCTCGCTAGGCTTTATGGCAGATATTCCCGCAGAAGATATTAAGAGCAGCCTTCAAGACCTAATTGACGAAAAATATACAATTGATAACCGCCTCATGATAAAAGCTAAAAGAGATCAACAGGAAATCTACTATGCATCTAATGACATGGTTATTCATAGAGGAGAGAACCATTCTCTTATTGAACTAAAAGTTTCCGTAGATGGTTCTTATTTAAATACCTTTTCTTGCGATGGTATAATCATTGCCACTCCTAACGGCTCAACTGCATATTCTCTAGCTGCCGGTGGGCCTATTTTAAATCCGGAGCTCCAAGCTTTTGTTATTACCCCAATCTGCCCTCATACTATATCCAACAGACCTTTTGTATTAAATTCAGAACATAAAATTGAAATTGAATTTTTAAAAAAAGATCATCAAAAAGATATTATAGTTCATGCAGATGGGATAGACAGCTTTAATATGAAAGAAAATGAACCTATTATGTTTTGTAAAAGCACGAAAAAATTTAAACTTGTTAAACTTAAAAGACATGATTATTTTTCGACACTCAGAACTAAGCTTAACTGGTCAGGAAAATTTGCTAATCAATAAAATCTAATTTAGAAAATAACTGTTCTAAACATATTTTAAAATTAACATTGCGGTTCAATGCCAGCTTGCTCTCTTCTATTAGATCATGCACCTTTTCAAGGGAGGGAAGCTTATTAAAGTTTTGTTTTTTTAATAAAGAGGACTTATCAAAATAATATAACAAGTGTGAACTAGCGCCTGCTTTTAAAAGATGAAGGTCTCTATACCACATACTTAGCTGAGAAAATAAGAAATCTATCTCTTTATGCCACTTAACAGAAACCAGACCTTCTTCAAAATCTTTTGCCTTTTTTTCTGCATTATAAAATTCTTCTAATTTTAACAAACTGTCCGACAGCTCATAATAAGAAGATATATTCTCTTTTGCCAATATTTTTATAAAGAGATCCCTTTTTTCTATATAGCTTGGATGGTTAGCAAGCTCAATAGCATATCCAATAGAACCGTTAGAAAGCGTAGCTAATGTCTTAGCTTCCTGCATATTTTTATTGTGATGCTCAATTAAGAACTTCACAATCTCATCTTCTAAAATATTTTCAAAATTTATCTTAGAGCTTCTCGAAACAATGGTCGGCAAAAGATCATCGGATTTTGATGATAATAATATAATATAACTATCAAGAGTAGGCTCTTCCAAAGTTTTTAAAAGAGCATTAGAACTTGAAGGAAGCATCCTGTCTGCATCGTAAATAATAAATACTTTTGACTTGGCCTCAAAAGGAGCAAAAAATACCTGCTCGATCATCTCCCTTATTGAAGCAATATTATGCATGCCTGTCTTTCCTTCAGGGATTAACATATGCAAGTCTGGATGATAATTATTTTCAATTTTTCTGATATTGTTATGATCAATTTTATCATACATTACATGGGATGCAAGAGCTTTAGCAAATAGAGACTTGCCAATACCATCCGGCCCAGAAAACAATAATGTATTTGCCAAGGTATTGTTCTCAACGGCCTTTAGAAGGTTTTTCTTTACTTGGTCATTTCCTATAATTTTATCAAACATCAGCTATTTTTCTATTAAGGCGTTAATTAATTTCATGGCATCTTCAAAAACCTTTTCAGGAAGTTGATCTGCATTGATAAGATGTAACCTATCAGGGTACTTTTTTGCAAGAATATGAAACCCTTCTCTTATTTTTTGATGAAAAGAGATCTTTTCAGATTCAATCCTATCAAAACTGGTCTTAACCCTAGAAAGTCCAATTTTGGGATCTAGGTCTAGATAAAGAGTAAGATTAGGAATAGCTTTTTCTATGATAAAAGATGACAATTTAATTACCTCGTCTATACCAAGCCCTCTGGCATGACCTTGATAGACAATTGAAGAATCATTATACCTATCGCAAAGAACTATTTTACCATCTTTTAAAGCCGGTAAAATAACCTCTTCGATATGCTGTGAACGAGATGCTAAAAAAAGACAGAGCTCAGCTTTTGATGATATCTTAAACTCTTTTTTATCTTCTAAAAGCAGCTCTCTGACATGCTCTCCAAATATTGTACCGCCAGGCTCTCGGGTAACAACAACCTTATTTTTTTTTAAAAGGGACTCCTTAACTTTTTCAACAAGGGTAGATTTACCTGCCCCTTCACCGCCCTCAAAAGTAATAAATAGTCCTTTTCTCATCTTGTTTCGGCAAAGAAACCCCTTCTTTTAGAAAGGGGATGAATTGCCGTCCTCCATATTAGATTTCCGAAGTTAAAAACTCTTTCCATCAGGCTAATAAATACATACTTTAATATGGAACTAAGAGAGCAAGGAACTAGGAGTAATTGTAGGTCCCTTGCTCTGTTCTTAAACTTTACTAATAACTTCTGCATAAAGTTACCTTTTGCTCCCTAATCAACTCTTACGTTAAGTGTTGCCACTCAAGCCTCTGCCTTTAGACAGGGGTAGTTGACTCTTCTTCATCTTTTACAGCTTCAATTTTTTGGATGTCTATTAATTTGTCATCTGTAGCTTTTAAATTAACAAGCCTTACACCTTGTGTAGAGCGACCCATCACCCTTACATCTTTCATGCTGATGCGCAGTGACTGACCCGATGAGGACATCAAAAAGACTCCATCATCATCATTAACCCTGACAGCTCCAATAACCTTACCATTTCTGCTGCTTGTTAAAATAGATCTAACGCCAACGCCACCTCTATTTGTCTGTCTAAAGGATTCTACATCTGATCTTTTTCCATAGCCGTTTTCACAAACTACTAAAATAGATTCATCGCCACTGACCACTTCACAAGAAACTACCCTGTCTTCAGGATCTCTCAGCATTACGCCCCTAACACCTCGGGCTACCCTGCCTATTGATCTAACAATGGCTTCATCAAAGCGCACTGCCATACCATTTCTTGTAAAGAGCATGATCTGCTGTCCTGTTTTTACAAGATGAACTTCAATCAGTTTATCACCTTCATCAATATTGATAGCATTAACGCCGCTCTTTCTAATATTACTATATTGTGAAAGCTCAGTCTTTTTAACAACGCCTTTTAATGTCGCCATTAAAACTGATGCCTCTTCTTCAAAAGATTTAACTTTCAAGACAGTAGCTATCTTTTCATCTTCTTTTAGGCTTTCTACTAAATTGATTAATGGCCGCCCTTTAGATCTTCTTCCTGTCTCAGGTATTTGCCATACTTTTAACCAATAACATCTTCCAAAAGATGTAAATATCATCAAATGATCATGTGTCGATGCTACGTAAATGCTCTTCAAGGTGTCAGTCTCTTTTTTCATATCCATTCCAATAACACCCTGACCGCCTCTTCTCTGCTCTCTAAAGGCAGATATCGGCATACGTTTTATATAATCATCTTCAGATATGGCAATTACTACCTGCTCATCTGCAATTAAATCTTCCATATTAAATTCAGATTCAGCAGCTATTACCCTTGTCCTTCTTGGTGACTTATTAGCTTTTTTAATCTGGTCAAGCTCTTCAGCGATTATGTCTCTAACCATCTGCTCAGAAGCTAATATAGCTTTGTAATAAGCAATTTTTTCTAATAAAGCATTAAACTCATTCTCAATCTTCTCTCTTTCCATTCCGGTTAATTGATACAAGCGTAAATCTAAAACAGCATTTGCCTGTTTCTCAGTTAACATGTATTGTGACATTAATTCAGTTTTAGCAGCCTCTTTATTACTGGAAGCTCTAATTATCCGAACAACTTCATCCAAATGGTCTAAGGCTTTTAAATAACCTTCGAGAATATGAGCTCTTGCTTCTGCTTTATTTAGCTCATGCCTTGTCCTTCTTCTTATTACTTCAATTCTATGCTCTATCCAAGCTGCTATCATTTGTTTAACATTCATGATACGTGGAAGGCCATTGTCCAATGCCAGCATGTTACATCCAAATGTAACCTGCATATCACTGAATTTATATAATTGATTGATTACAACATCTGGCATCTCGCCTCTTTTTAATTCTAAGACAATACGAAGACCATCTTTATCAGATTCGTCGCGAATATCTGATATGCCATTTATTACCTTATTATTAATATGCTCGGCAATCTGTTCAATCAGCCTTGACTTATTAACATTATAAGGTATCTCTGTAATTGCAATAGCCTGTCTGCCGTTAGCCTTCTCTTCAACTTCTAAAAGAGCACGAACTGTCAGCTTGCCTCTTCCTGTATGGAACGCCTCTTTAATACCTCTATAGCCGCAAATGATTCCTCCTGTCGGAAAATCAGGAGCTGGCATAACTTTTAAAATCTCGTCAATAGTAGTCTTTGGGTTTTGTAAAACTAAAGTTGTGGCATCAATAAGCTCCCCTAAATTATGAGGAGGAATGTTCGTTGCCATACCTACCGCAATACCAGAAGATCCATTGCTTAAAAGATTAGGAAACTTTGCAGGAAATACTACAGGCTCTGTTTTTGTCTCATCATAGTTAGGAACTAAGTCAACAGTTTCTTTTTCCAAATCTTCCATTAAAGCCATAGCTGAATTTGTTAGCCTTGCCTCAGTATACCTCATCGCAGCAGGAGGATCTCCGTCGATAGATCCAAAGTTACCCTGACCATCGATCATTAAATAGCGGAGCGAGAAATCCTGCGCC
>CAYNVX010000050.1:0-9714 GCA_964400755.1 uncultured bacterium
AGGCGTCTTAATGAGCCATAACTGATATTACCTCAGCTTTATGAGCAGTTGCATTTGATTGGCATCTTTAATAACATGGTGGTTGGTTAAAATATAGCCCTCCGCAGATACTATAAATCCTGATCCTCCCGAAGCTTGAGGCTGCTGTTTCATTCCAGGAGCTCCTCCAAAAAATCTTTTGAAAAACTCATCGTTAAAATAATCAAAGGGATTGTCTGATTCTTCAGGATGGCGAGATGCATTTGATGAAACATATTGAGATTTGATAAATACAACTGCGGGAATAGCTTTTTTTCCAACATTTGTAAAAGCTTTTGAAGTCTCTTTTAAATAATTTACATCTGCATAAGATGTGCTTGGATTAAATTGAAAAAATAAAAAGGAAAAACATGTGAATATTGCTGCTAGTCTTTTCATAGCAAATATCTCTCCCAAAATTTAGGTATTTATAGAATTTGCTATTAGTATATTGATTCTAATTCAAATTGACAATATTGAATTTTAAAAAAAAAGATCCATTCAATCAATTTTTAATTGATTGAATGGATAGATGAAAAAAGATGATTTTTATTTAAACTGATGCTATAAATTCTATGAATCTGTTGATATGTGGATTCTCAGGCATTTCTCCAATAAATTTTGCTATTACTTCAAAAATTACATCTCTATTTGCTGATAAAAATTCGATAATTTTTTTGGATCTTTCAAGGTCATCCATTGCTAGGTTAATATCCAATCTTTGAAGTATCCCTTGAGTTTCGATAGCTAGTGGTACAAAAACTGCTAGTTTAGCGAGGCCTGTCCAAGATATGTAATTCCAGAAAAAACTTGTGTATTCAGCGAGTCCAAATTTATTGAAATCTACATTTGAATTAATTTTTTTCATCAATCCTTTTACGTCAGTAATCTCTTTCAGCACTGCTAGTAAAGCTGTTGCCAATTCTATAATTTTTGTTGTTGTTTCTGGATTTAGTTTTGATAAACTTTCTTTTTCAGCTCTTTTTCCCGCCTGAACAGATGATTCATCGCCTATAAAAAAGAAATCATCTTCTTCAAAGGTTATTGGTGTTGCTAGTGTTGTCATGTTAATTATCCTTTGTTTATTAACTTATTAGTTATTTATTAATCAACAGTAATAATTTTATCATAATTATAATTAATTTTAAATTAATTATTTAAGATAATTTAGGTGGTTGGTAATAAAAGGCTTATGAGTTAATAGCTGTGTAGGTATCTGATTGATAATAACTTAAGAAGTTTAATAAAAAAGAGCTTCTTATTTAAGAGTTTAGAAAAAGCCAAATCAAATTAAATCGATATAATTTCTACAGGCCTTATTAAAAGATCTTTTTCCTTTTCTAGAAGGTCTTTGCCGGCAAAGGTTACAAAGGTCTCGTTGTCCATTTGGGTTAGAAGATGTTTTGCAACAGCCTTTTGTATATCCTGTTTATTAGCCAAAAGAACTTTTTCTCTGAACTCTTGTCTTTTCTCAAGGGGTCTTCCCGACTTTAGCCAGCTATAAGCTGCCATAGCTCGGTCTTCAGGAGAAATCGGACTGTCAAAAGATCTTATGATGCCAAGTTTTGCCTGGAAAATATCTTCATCGGTAAATTTACCTTCGGCTATTTGTAGAATAGCAAATTTGAAAACTGAAAGGGTATTTGCTATATGGGGGTCTCTAAATCCATGAAATGAAAAAATAGAGGATAGAGGAGAATAAGAGGCTCCGCTTCCATAAGCTCCGCCCTGTTCTCTAATTTTTGTATGTAAAATCCTATTTTCAAAAATCTTTGTAGATAGTAGAAGTGCTGGTGAATCTGGATCTTTATAGGAAATAGTTTTGTAAGATGCTGCGTTAAAAGCAACAGGTGATGCGATTATTCTTGCTTGAGAGGAAATAGAAGGAATCGTAAAGGTTGGGCTAAAGGATTCTTTTTTTTGGAAGTTTAAAGTAGATAATGAAAAGAAATTTTGATTTTTTAGTTTTTGATAGTGCTTTTCATCAGCGCCTATTACTAAATCGGCATTTTCAATTAGCAGGACCTCTTTTTGCATTCTTTTGAAATCTGCAATTAAACTATCAAGTTTATTATCTATGTCTGTTGCTAGTTCTTTGATGTATTGATAATAATAAATCCCATGGAATTTATTATTTAAATAGGAAGGTATATTAATACTTGCTGTGGATAGTGAAAGGGCATATTTCATAGCATTAGAAGGAAGATAGTTATTTAGAAGTGTATATTGTTCCAATATCAAGTCTTTAATACGTTTTTTATCGTTAAAATCAACTGAGCTTGAAATGTCTTTGATCAAATCAAAGAGTTTGTCGGAATTCCTGTAGAGAGCTTTTCCTCCGATTGAAAAGGTAGGATTGCTCTTATTCGGATCATCACTGTTTCCATTAATAGAAAGGTAAGCTTCAATGCCGCCTGTATATTCCTGTATATATTCAAGGTTAGAGATGTAATCACGGCTATTGGCTCCGAGTTCTGTTAAAATAGATGAAAATAGAGAGAGCAGGCTTAAATCCTTTTCATCAATATTCGGCAGGTTAAATACTAGATCAGTATAGAGAATATTATTTGTAAAAACATTATGATGATAAATATTAAGCGAGTTGATTTTTTCTTTAATAAGCGGATAGTCTTTAGAATTTTTTGGGATGTCTTTTAAATCAAGTTTTGGAAGACATTCAATAGAGGCGGTCTCTTGATCTTTTTGAAATTCTAATAGCCTTTTCGCATCGGCAACAATTTTCTGTTTTTCATTTTCCGATAATTTTTTTTCAATTTGATCTAATATTTTTCTCTCTTTCTCATTTTCTTCTTTTTCTAAGTCGGGATCGGGAATTAATGAAAGCTTTACTAGATGGGTGTTTTCGATAAAATATTTTTTTATAAGATTAGTTAGATAATCTGGATCCTTAATTTTTTCTCTAATGGAATTAAAGAGGGAATGTATGATAAGCCCTTTTTCTCCTTCAACACCATGCTGCTCTAAAAGAACAGATTTAAAAAATAATAAAAGACCGAAGGGTCCATGATCTCTGGTAATTTCAGATTTTGAAAATTCTATCTGATGGATTGCTGCTTCTATTAGATTTTGTGGGAGTTTTTTCTCTATAAGTTCTTTTAGTGTTTTTTGTATGACTTCAAAGAGTTTTTCTTTGTTTTCCTTTTTAGCTCCTTTACACATGATAACATAGGGAACTTCGCTCATTTCAAGGTCCATTATACTATCAACCTGTGTGCAAAGATCGGATTTTATTATTTCCCTTTTTAATATTGAGGCATCGGTGCCCATTAAAATATTATCAATAATTGATAGAGCTAAAAGTTCTTCCTGATCGCCGATAGGAGCTGTTAAAAAGCCATAGGAAATAATTGTTTTGTCATCCATCGGTTCATTTTCTGCAATTGGATATCTCTCTTCACAAGAAATAGGGGAGGAAAAGCGCTTTTGTTTTTTGATTGGTTTGATGTCTTCCAGCTTTTCTATATTTTCAAGTGCATTTTTTTCAATAAAGTCTAAATGCTTTTTTAAATCCAGGTTCCCATAAAAATAGAAAGTACAGCGGGATGGATGATAATATTTTTTATGAAATTCTTTTAATCCTTCATATGAAAGAGAGGGAATTACTGAAGGCTCTCCGCCGGAGTTAAATGCATAAGGTGTGTCAGGTAGCAGCTTTTCCATTATTGCATGCCACATCCTTGAATCGGATGAAGACATAGCCCCTTTCATTTCATTATATACAACGCCTTTGTATATTAATGGGCTTTTCGGATCATCAGGCTTTGTAAATTCAAAACGATGACCTTCCTGCATAAAGCTTAGTTCTTTTAGATTCGGATGAAATACAGCATCAAGATAGATCTCTAATAGGTTATAAAAATCCTTTTCAACCTGTGAAGCGGCAGGATAGCATGTAAAGTCAGCACCAGTCATAGCATTCATAAAGGTATTTAAACTGCGCCTTAACATTGAAAAGAAAGGATCTTTTACAGGGAACTTTTTCGATCCGCAAAGTACAGTATGCTCTAAAATATGAGGAGCTCCATTCGATGAGTCTGGAAGGGTCTTGAATGATAATGAAAAAAGATTTTCAGGGTCGTCTGACTTGATATGCACTACTTTTGCATTGGTGGGCAAATGGACAAGTTCTATCAAATCAACCTGAATCTCAGGTATCTGCTTATATTTTTCTATTTTAAAATTTTTATATTGTTGGCTTTCTTCATTAAATTTTGTCATAAAAAAAATCTTCCCTAACTTTAGCAAGTACGTATAGATAAGTTAGGGAAGATGGAGATTTTTTGCCAACTAATTTGACTGAGAATCTCCCTTATTTAATTTTTTTCTGGAACAGATGGAATTCTTTTGCCAAATAATTGCATTCACCAAGTAAAAAAATTAATTTGTTGTAATCTTCTTCAATATATTTTACTGATTTTTTGTGCTTCAAATCGGCGTTAAGCTTTTTTATGGTTTTAGAAACTTCCTTTTCCAGTTTATTCATCTGTGGATTATAAGGATTTTTACGTTTTTTCATAGAACACCTCTATATATAGATTCTTTCTCTAATTGTAATTATATAGCTATGGCGGAATTAAATGATATTAAATTATAATTAATTGTAGTTAAGTATAATTAAATTATTGTATATTAATTGTTTTTAATTTAGAAACAAGGTCTTCCTGCTTTTGGATAAGCTCGTCAAGAAAGATCTTGTCCATCTCTATTTGCGATAGCATAAGTGCATATTGAGGATCTGAATTCTCAACAGATTTTAAATAGTCTTCAATAGTGCTAATCCTTTGTTTTATAAGGACTTGCTCTTGAGCATTAACATCTAGTTCTTGTTTTAATATATCAATTGCACGATCTTTGTTTTGAATATTAAAATAGTTCTCTTCCATGTCAAACCTTTCTTTATCTTTATTATAACACGACTATATTAATAAATAAATTAACTAAATAATTTATTTTAAATTCTTAATGAAAACTTAACAATTAAATTTGTCTTTAGTTTGATATTCCAATTGTGGTATTTTGGAAATATAGATAAAAAAGAGCTTTTTATGAAAAAGGTTTATCTTGTACCTAATATTATCACTGCATTTGGGCTTGCTTGCGGGCTATTTGTAATCTTTAAAGTTAATATGATCGAACCAGGTGCTGGTAATTTCGATGTAGTTTATAAGTCAGCACTATTGCTGATATTGGCTGCTTTAGCAGACTTTGTCGATGGTGCCGTTGCTAGGGCTTTTAAGGTCCAGAGCGACTTCGGACTTTTATTTGATTCGCTTGCAGACGCTATCTCTTTCGGAGTAGCTCCATCGGTGCTCTTATTAAAAGCTTTATCTGTGGAGCAGGGTTCCTTTTTATCTTTTCTAGCAGCAGCTGGTGCTATGGTATTTTCTTTGTGCGGAGTCTTGAGGCTTGTTAGGTTTAATATTAAATCTATCGAGTCCAAAGGCAATATAGATGAGATGCTCTCTCAGAAAAAGAATTTTACCGGCCTTCCTATTCCTGCAGCAGCAGCAGGCGCTGTTTCTGCTAATTTGTTTTTCTTATCTCCTTTTTTCAATAGGTTCTTTTCCATTTCGGACTCAACTAGGGCTATAACCCTATCTTGTGTTATGATAGTTTTAGGATATTTTATGATAAGCCGCTGGAAGTTCCCTTCCTTGAAAAGGCTTCATTTTAAAATTCCATCTTTCCATCTTGTTTTTGTAACTGTCGTTCTAGCCGTATTTATTTTATATGGCATCTTACATTATTTCTCAGTTGTTTTTGTTATTTTGTCATGGGTATATATTTTAATAGCTTTGATCTTGTCTTTTATTAGACTGATCGCAGGAAAGAAATCAAAGACCTTGGAAGATTTTGAGCCTGAAGAAGAAGAAAAAGATTAGTTTTATCTAAAATTTATATTACCGAATGATTTAGACTTGTCTTAATAGGAGTTTCAATATGTATTTATTAGTTGTTCTGCTCATTGTTTTCATGATAATTATTTGGCTCTGGTCAAAAAAGACTATAGATCTTACCCAAAAGAAAATGTTAGATAGTTTTAAATCATTGTCTTTTGATATTTCTCAGCAAAATAACAGATCCTTTTTGGATTTGGCTAAAATTACTTTAGATAAGTATCAGGAAGGTCTAAAAGGAGAGTTTGACAATAAGCAAAAATCTATTGAGTCTTTGCTTAATCCTGTCAAAGAATCTTTAAATAAAATAGATGAATATTCCAGACAGATAGAAAAACAAAGGGAAGGAGCTTATAGCGCTCTTAATAAACAATTGGAGAACTTAATTGTTACAGAAAATAATCTGCGCTCCGAAACTTCAAACCTAGTAAAAGCGCTGCGTTCTCCCAATGTTAGAGGTTCTTGGGGGCAAATACATTTAAGAAGAGTAGTAGAACTGGCAGGGATGCTCAATAACTGTGATTTCTTTGAACAGGCCTCAGCTGTCGGCGAGGATAGGTCTTATCGTCCTGATTTAATCGTTAGGCTGCCAGGAGATAGACAGATAATTATAGATGCTAAAACTCCTATAGAAGCTTATTTGGAAGCTGCAGAGCTTCCCGATGAAATGAAAAAAGAAAAACTAAAAACTCATGCGCTTCAAATAAAAAAACATATGAAAGATCTTAGTTCTAAAGAATATTGGAAACAGTTCGATCCTACTCCGGAATATGTTATTTTATTCTTGCCGGCGGAAGCTTTTTTTAGCAGCGCTTTGGATATAGATCCTACACTTTTAGAACAGGGTGCATTAAAAAATATTATTATCGCTACTCCAACTACTTTAATTGCGATTTTAAAGGCTATTGCCTTCGGCTGGAAACAGGAAAGTATGTCGAAAAGCGCTAAAGAAATAGCTAGGATTGGAAAAGAGCTTCATGAGAGACTAACTACTATGAATTCTCATTTTTCAAAGCTTGGCAAGTCCATTTCAAGTTCTGTCGATGCTTATAATCAGGCGATTTCTTCTTTTGAATCTAGAGTTCTTGTTAGTGCAAGAAAATTGAAGGAGATGGGAATATCTTCTGATAAAAGTGACGAGACCCTTTTAGAAGAGGTCAATAAAACTACTCGATCTTTATATATCGATAAAATAGAATAGGAAAAAGTAAAAAAAATGGAGAAAACGATGGTTTTGTCAACAAAAAAAGAGAGTATTTTAAGATTTGTAGATCTTCTTTTTTATGTAAGCATTTCAATTGTTGCTGTTCTTTTTAAAAATCAGATTGTAGTCGGAAGTATTGTTAATTTTATTCTGCTTATGGCAACTTTTCGCTTGGGGCTTAGATATTCTATTATTGTGGCGCTTTTTCCAAGCTTGATATCTATAGCTGTTAGTTCTCTTCCTCTATTTTTAGCTCCTGTTGTCCCATTTATTATTACATCTAATATTATCTTAGTCTCTCTATTTTCCTTTATAAGACAAAAAAATATTAAACTAGCTTTAGTAGTTGGTGGTTTTTCTAAAGTTTTATTTCTTTTTGTAAGTGCTTTTTTTATGTTTAAAATCTTTTTGATTGATCTGAGTAATTCATTTGTCTTTACAACCTTTGGATTGTTGCAGGTTATTACTCTAGTGATCGGCGGGGGAAGTTTTTATTTCTTTCAAAGATTTTTGAGTATAAAAAAATAAGGCTACCTTTCGGATAGCCTTATTTATTTTTTAATTTATTCAATAGCATTAACAAAATATGCAGGGAAGGCAAAATTGTTGTTTGGCCTTGGAGAGACTTTTAGCTCTACTTCTTTACCTACATATTGTTCCAAGTTTACTTTTGTGCTGTAGATGTAAGCTTTTGGAATATTGTCAGATTTAACAATGAAATTGCCTGGTTTGTTATGAACTTCGTTATCATAACTTTCAACTACACCAGTAATAATTGTCGCATTGATAGATTGTTCATTATAAAAATCATCTAGCTTCTTTTCAGGATGGAATGTAGACCATGTTAAATAGAGGGCTTTCTCTATTGGCTCCCAAAATTTCATTTTATTTGTTAATTGGGCATTAGATACTTTTTGTTTTTCTACTTTAATTTCATTTTTCGGTTTGTTTACTTTTTCAATAGCAGATAAAAGCTCATTTTTTTCTGTTTGTGAAATGTTTGCCTTTGCTTCTAGATATGCAATTTTCTTTTGAAGATAATTGTCTTGAAGAAGAGCAAGACCTTCTTTTGCCTGTTGAACATGATCTTGAAAATCAGAATATTCCTTGATTATCAAATCAAATTTTTCAACGGCTTCTTGTGGTGTCATCTCATCAAAAGGCTTTTTGCATTCAGCCTGTGTGATAAAATAAGCTGAATTTAAAAGTGTTTCAACTTCGCTTTTTCTTGTTTGCATTGTTGATAGATATTTTTCATCGCCGGCATATGAAATATATTCTTTCGCTACATAAAAGTTTATGTTGCTAGGCATAGAAATTTCTAACCACTTAGCATCTTCTTCACAAATTTTTCCTTCAACTTTGTCGCCGCTTTGCAGCTGACCAATAATTTGTGCGTCTAAGTTTGGAGAAATACGTAAATTCACCCTGTTTGCTTCAATTGTATTGTCAATAACATAACTTCTGAAAACATATGCTTTTACATCAGAAGGAGGTTGTACAGCCCAAAAATCATTAGCATCTTTTGATATTAGCACTAAGTCATTTTTGTTAAGCTGGCAAATAATATGTCCTTCTAAATCAGGACTTGTTCTCATTCGCACTTTGCTGCCGCAAACTTTTCCGGTAAAGGTGCGAAATATTTGAGTAGTTTTGGCTGAACTTTCTTTATTGCTGTCATCAGCTTGAAGAGTCGCCAACGTAAATGTAAATAAACAAATGATTAAATGTGAAAAAACTCTTGGCATTATTACACCCCTTTTAAGTTGGCCTATAGTTTATATATAATGGCTCTTATTTGAAATAGTAGAAGAAAAAGAGGTTTAATCTCCAATATTTTTTCAAATTTTGGAAAATTAACTATTTAAAACAGCTTTTATATGTTCACAATCCTTCTTTCCGCAAGTGCAGCCAATTGGATTGCCTAGATAAACATTATAATGCTCATTTGAGTCTAATGGATTTGTAATTGTAAAGAGTTTTTCATCGATTTCTTCGATGTCCCAAAGTTTGAATTTCAATTCTTCTTCGCTTACAGCTTCATCTAAATTTTCAGGATTTATTCCTGATCCGATGTTAAGAGCTTTAGCAATCTGGCAATATACACAGTTGCAGTTTTGCTCAGGTTTGGGCATTTCTAAAGAGGTTTCGTCGCTAAATATTTTTGCAAGGCCTGCAATTTTTTTCAAAAGATCGGGGGGTAGGTTCGGTGCATCTTTCTGTTCCGGATTGTGCTGCATTGCTGAACTCATCGATTCCAGACCTCCTAGAGGATCATTCAATAGAGGCGTTTGAAATTTAAGAGTTGAAGTAATTGAGTTTTTCTTTTCAATAAATTTTGCATGGACATCAAAAATCTCTTCAATAATTTCACCATGTAAATTAGGTATTGTAATTTTTGATCCATCATTTAAATTGATGATAATATTGTTATTGTTGTCCGAAAATATTGTATTTATATTATCCCAAGCAGTTGATATATAAGGTGGGATATTTAATATTTTTTCGTTAATTTTCATCTTATTATCCTCAGTTTTACATGACTTTTTTATCTATATATAGCCTTAATTATAC
>CAYNVX010000051.1:0-9563 GCA_964400755.1 uncultured bacterium
AGGTTTAACTAATATTAATCATCCCAAACCTCCAATAATATTGGAGGTTTGGGAGTGGAATGTGTCTAATTAAACATAATTCTCCAAAATAATTGGAGATTATGGTATAAATAAGAAAAAAGGGTTATTATGCGTCGAATACTTGGTTTTGCTAAAACTGCTTATATAACAAGTCAAAATCTTAAACCGCTTCTTGGGGATTACACCAATCCGGATGATTTTATTTCAAGGATGGTCAAGTCGGGAGAATTAATTCGATTGAAAAATGGTTTTTTCCTTATTGCGGAGAAAATTAAAGAAACTCCTGTTCCTTATGAACAGATAGCAAATTTATTATATGGACCTTCATATATTAGTTTAGAAAGGGCTCTTTCATATTATAAGATGATTCCTGAGGGTGTATATGTGCTCACAAGTGTATCAGCTAACAAATCTAAAAATTTTAACACTCCTATAGGTTCTTTTGATTATATTTATTTAAATCATCAGCGCTATTCGATAGGAATAGATCAAAAAGAAAATAGGTTTGGAAGATTTTTAATTGCTACTCCGGAAAAAGCTTTAGCTGATCTTATTCATTTTAAAAGTAAGAAAATAGAAGGCAAAGAGCTGCTTTTGGATTTAATTGAAAATAGAAGGATAGATGAAGATTTTTTAAAAAGTTTGAATAAAAAACATATGTTAGAAATAGCAAATAATTATCATTCAAAAGCAGTTACTAATCTAATAAACGTATTGGGAATGTTATGACAAATTTAAATATCAAAACCATATATAACCGTTATGAAAAATCTAAAATTAGAGAGCAGACAAAAGTTAGAGAAATTCTTCAGCAAGCAGCCCTTCTGGGCTTGGAAAGGCAAGGTTTTTTTGAAAAAGCAGCTTTTTATGGCGGTACAGCATTAAGAATTCTTTATGGTTTAGATCGTTTTAGTGAAGATTTAGATTTTACGCTTTTAAAGCCTAATCCTAATTTTGATTTTTCACCTTTTTTGGATGGAATGAAAAAGGAGCTAATATCTTTCGGATATGATTTGGAAGTTAATAAAAAAATAAAAAAAACTGAGACAAGTATTATTTCCGCTTTTATGAAAGCAAATACACTTCAGATTTATTTGACAATAGGTGAAGAGTCGAAAAATAAAAATATTATTCCTAATGAAAAAATTCAGATCAAGTTAGAAGTTGATGTTGATCCTCCTCTGTTTTCACGATTTGAAAATCAACTTGTGTTGAATCCTGTAACTTTTTATGTCTTAACTCTTCACAAAAATGATTTGTTTGCAGGAAAGATGCATGCCATATTGTATCGCTCATGGAAAGGAAGGATAAAGGGAAGAGATTGGTATGATTTAATCTGGTACATTCAAAATAATATTCTTTTGAGTATTACTTCACTTGAAAATTGTATGAAAAAAGCAGGACATCTAGATGTTAATGAAGTATTAAATCGTGATAAGGTTATTGATTTGTTAACTGCAAAAATCCAAGCGATAGATTGGGACGATGCAAAGGCTGATGTTAGAGCTTTTATATCTGATCCTCAAAAGTTAGAAATCTGGTCTTCAAAATTTTTCTTAGAATTAATAACTCATTTGCAAGTCGAATAGGGTAATATTAAGTTCTTTTAAAGACAGCTAATCAAAAGTTTATAAAAAATTAACAAAAAGTTTCTGATAGAAAATTTGTTAAGATGATAAAGTATGGGGCCATTTTTAAAAGAGGATCTATGTACAAAGTTTTCATTGGAGTAATTTGCTTTTTTTTTCTTTCTAATTCTGTTCAGGCTAATGAATGGGGGTCTAGAAAAACTTTCAATAATACAAAAGAGAGTGATGAGGGAAGTCCTTATCGTATCCTTTCTCTTGACGGAGGGGGAATAAGAGGGGTTTTTTCCGCACAGCTTTTAGCTATGCTGGAAGAAGAGCTTCACTTCCTTCAGTATGTAGATCTTTTTGTCGGAACATCTACTGGGTCGATTTTAGCATGTGGTTTGGCATTTGGCGTTCCACCTCAAAAAATAGTCGAATTTTATCAAAGAAACGGAAAAGAGATTTTTCAGTCTAAGGGTGGAATTTACGGATATTTTTTAATGCAGTCAAAATATGAACGGGATAATTTTAAAAAAATATTAGAAACGGTTTTTGTTGATGGTATAAAACTTGTAGATCTTCCTAAAAAAGTAGTTTGTGTATCTTTTGAATTATACAATCCTGAATATGATTGCTGGACACCGGCCCTGATCGATAATTTTGATACTAATAATGCTGAGAAAATTGAGGTGGTAGATACGATTTTAAGAAGTGCCGCTGCACCAACTTATTTTCCTTCTTACCAAGGTTTTATTGATGGAGGAGCTGTGGCAAATAATCCTTCCATGATGGCCCTTGCAAGGGCTTTGGATTTAGAAGGAGCAGGGCAGCCACTGGAGAATATCCGTCTTTTTTCCGTAGGTACGGGCATTATTAAAAGCTATATTCCTGAAGATGTGGATTGGGGTGCATATGAATGGCTGGTGAGAGCTCCTTATGGTTCTCCAACACCTCCTCATCCTTTATTTGATATATTATATAATGGAACGATCTCTGTGCCCCATTTTCAAGTTACACAAATTTTAGGACCCTTTTATCAGCGTTTAAATGCTTTTTTATGTAGGGATTTTCTTTTAGATGATTGGCAAGAGGTTGATTTTCTTATCAGTGAAGCTAAGAAATATCCAATAGAGGAACCCGAAGAATGGGAAGAAATTAAAGAATGGGTACGGAAGAATTTTTTATCTGAAAAGTAAAAGTGGGTACTTTATTTTACAATAGAATTAATTTTCAATAATTTCTATATTTGGCTTTTTTAAACACCATAAATTTTGATGAACAATATTAGATGTTTTATATAAAACGATTTGAGGATTATCAAAGCATGAAGCTATATGAGATATGGAAGAGTCTGTTGATATAACCATCCTAGCTTTATTACATAAATATATTAAATCTAAAACATGCAGTTTATTTGAAAGATTTATACAGTTCGGCTTTTTCTTAATGAGCTTCTTAATATGTTGATCTTCTTCTTTGCCTGATCCAGTGAATAAAACAAAATTATCTTGACTGACAACCTCTAATATCTTTTCTACTTGGTCAAAATTTAAATATCTCCTTTTTTGTCCTGCTCCAGAATGGATTAGAACAAAGTTTTTATTTTCATAGTTTTTTAATGGCTTATAATTTGGTTCTTTTACATATGGTAAATTTGGTTCTAAAGGCCTGATTCTTTCTTTTTCTTCTAATACTACATTTACCAGTTGTAAATGATACTCAGACATATGCCAGAAGGGATTAATTTTTTTGTCAAGCTTCAAAGTTAATAAGTTTTTATATCCTCCATTTGTATAACCTAAGATATTTGGGATTTTTGCTTTGTGGAGTAACTTTACACTGTTAGGATTAACAAAAAAGAAATCTATAGCTAAATCTATTTTTTCTTTTTTTAGTTGGGCAATTAGTAATCTTTTTGTTTGAAAGTGAATTATTATTTTCTTCAAATAATTAATTTTTTTTCTATTGTGTCTCATATGATCAAAACAAAAATAACCATCTATTAAATTATGATTTTTTATCAAAGACTCTGTATTAGAATTTCCTAAGAAAAAGAGCTGAGCATTTGGGTAATGTTTTTTTATTATGGGGATTATAGATGTTGTAACTATCACATCTCCTAAATGAGCGATATTAGATATTAAGATTTTTTTAGGATTGTTTATTGGTGAGAATAACCTCTTTTTTTCTCTATAGGATGTAAAGAGGTCATAAAAATATAGATAAACATAGATTAATTTTTTAAAAATTGTTTTGCCATTAATCGGTAGACCGCCGGAGGCTATGATATATTTTTTATCCATAAAATATGAGTCTTTTAACCTATAAAAAAGGGATAATAGAAGTTTTTTTTATCAGCCTTCTTATTGGCATCTTTTTTTTATATATAACAATATTTTCAATTAAGTCCAAAATTTTTATAAAGGATAGGTAGGGAAAGCAATGATGTTTGCATTAGATGGGAAATGGAAGTTTATAAGAAAAGCTTGAAATAATTTAAGAAAGTTGGCTGTTTTTTTTGTCTTATGACCATTTGGTAAAACAACCTAACTTTCTTTTTTTAAGACTTCTTTCTAAGAGAGTATGGTTCACTTAGGAGAAAAATTTAATCTTTCGATACAATTGCTAAACGGTTTTGAATTATTTTATTTAATTTAAAAAGTTTTATGCTCAAAACGAAAAATATAACAGAAGCTATTAGGGCTATTACAATAGTAATAATATTATAAAAAGAATAAACCATTTGATGTTTAGGAAAAAAAGGTAAAAGGTTGAATCTTTGAAGAAGGATAAAAACAATTGAATAAATTAATGAAAAAGGCGTTAGTATCAAATTAAATGCTAAAAATTTTCTTCCAGGTTTTTTATATGCGCATCGATAATAAATATAGGCCCATATTAGAGGGGAAATCATTAGGAAAATATGTATTATAGTAAGTAAATTAGGGTTCATATAGATTTGTAAATTGTCGTGTCTAAGTAAAGAAATAGCATTCATAATTATGCCTAAGCCATTGCAAATAAATAATACATATAACCAGTTTCTTTTAACTTTCTTTTCAATTAAATCAGACATGTTATTCTCCTAATAATTAAATCAATTCAAAAAATTTTAAATCTTAAACGTTTATTTTTCTAGAGAAAAATTTTAGATGTAACGATTAAAATGTTTTTTATTTAAATAATGTCTTTAAAATTCAAAATTTGCTTTTAATGATAATTTAGAATAATTTTTATTACCTAAAAGGTAATTAGAGTTTTCACCCTCTCTTCTCGGGGCAGACAGTTTTTATTAAACCTGACATTAATTAGAGTGGCTTTGATTTTTGGAATTCTTTATACTTAATGTGAAAATAATTAAATATTTAAGAAACCCAAGCTATCATGATTCAATTTCAAAAAGTAACTAAATCCTATAGTCAAAGAGAGCTTTTTAAAGATATTTCTTTAACTATTAATTCAGATGATAAATGTGGTTTTGTCGGGCGTAATGGCACGGGGAAAACAACTTTATTTAGGTTAATAGCTCAAAAAGAATCCGTAGACTCCGGATATATTAAAACACCTAAAGATTATACATTTGGATATCTTGATCAGCATATAAGATTTACAAAAAAAACTATTCTTGAAGAGGCTGCAAGCGAACTGACTTGTGAGGAATGGGAAAAGGGCAATAAAGCAGAGATTATTCTATTTGGCCTTGGTTTTAAAAAAGAAGATATGTCAAGAGATCCGGCTGAATTATCGGGTGGATACCAGTTAAGAGTCCATTTAGCAAAAGTGCTGCTCTCAGAGCCTTCATGTTTGTTATTGGATGAACCTACCAACTATTTAGATATTGCTTCGATTAAGTGGATGAAAAAATTCCTTAAATCTTGGAGAGGAGCCTTTATCATTATTTCCCATGATAGAGATTTTTTAGATAGCGTTTCAAATCATACCATTGGATTACACCGCTGTGAAATGTTTAAGGTTAAAGGCGGAACGGAAAATTTATTCGAATTGATTTTAAAGAAAGAAGAGTCTTATGAATCGACACGAGTTACTTTGGAAAAGAAAAGAGAGCATCTGGAAACTTTTGTTAAAAGATTTGGCGCTACAGCTTCGAAAGCTTCACAAGCTAGATCGAAAAGTAAAGCCTTAGAGAAAATTCCGGCTTTAGAACAGTTAATGCAAATACACTCTTTGAGGTTCTCTTTTAATGAAGCACCATTGCCGGGAAGAAAGATATTATCCGCTGAAAATATTTGCTTTTCCTATGAAGATATGCTTGAAAAAGAGCCTGATAGAGATCTTATTGAAGACTTGTCTCTTTCTGTAGAAAAGGGGGAGAGAATCGCTATTATTGGAAAAAATGGATATGGCAAATCAACCATTCTTAAACTCTTATCTCAGGAGCTTACTCCTAAATCAGGCACTATTTCTACTTCAGAAAACGCTTCGATTGGTTATTTTGGACAGACAAATATTGATAGACTTGATCCTTCAAATACAGTCATCGATGAAATTAGTGAGGCTAATCCTTCATTAAACGTAGGAGAAGTACGTAAAATCTGTGGAATTATGATGTTTGCAAGGGATGATGCCAAGAAAAAGATCTCCTTGCTATCCGGTGGAGAAAAGAGCCGAGTTCTCTTAGGAAAAATATTAGCAAAACCATGTAATCTTCTTCTTTTGGATGAACCTACTAACCACTTAGATATGGAATCGGTAGAATCTTTAATAGATTCTTTAGAAGAATTTTCAGGCGCTATTATTATAGTTACTCATAGTGAAATGATATTAAATCGCCTTTCATTAGATAAGCTAATTGTATGTCATCAACATGAGCAGAAGTACTTTTTAGGGAATTATGAAGAATATTTAGAAAAAAACGAACCTGAAGAAGATATTCAAAAGATTAAGAAAAAAAAGAAATTTCAGCCAATAAAAAATATTCCTGATGAGCAAGATAATGTTCAAAAAGAGATGAAAAAAGAGATTAAGATTTTAGAAGAAAATATTATTGCACTTGAACAGAAACTAGCAAAAGAAGAAGAGGCAATGATTGATGCTTCCCAAAAAGGCAATAAAGATTTAATTGTTAAACTTTCAAAAAATATACATGATCTTCAGTCTGAGATAGAGAGATCATATGCTGAATTTGAGAGCTTATCTTTGGAATATGAAAAAGTGTATAATCAAAGACATTCAAAATAAATTTTATAGAAGATCATCTTTATGAAGGAACATCCTTTAGTTCTGCCTATTATTTCTGATGGAGAGGACAAAAGCTCAATAATTAAAAATCGGATTAGAAAAAACTATAGGCATGCTCGTAAATGGGCTAAGAGGACTAATACAAATTGTTTTCGTATTTATGATAGGGATATTAAAGAATATCCTTTTGCAATAGATTTTTATGACAATAGGTTTTGTGTTCAGTTTTTTTCATATGATAGGGATAGAGACGAGCCTTTAGTTGAGCAGCAAGAGGAGATAGATCAGGCCTTATGTTCAATTTTTAACACTTCTCTTGATAATATTTATTGGAGGACTAGGGTAAGACGTAAAAAAACAGAGCAATATGAAAAAATGGATAAGCAGGAAGCTTTTTTTACAGTTTTAGAATATGGGGTAAAATTCAAAGTTAATCTTAATGACTATTTGGATACCGGTTTATTTCTGGATCATAGGGAAACAAGAAGAATGGTGGCATCTATAGCCAAAGGCAAGAGTCTATTAAATCTTTTCGCCTATACTTGTTCATTTAGTGTTCATGCAGCTGTTTCAGGGGCAAGTTTTACTAAAAGTGTTGATATGTCGAACACTTATACTGACTGGGGACGTGATAATTTTAATCTTAACCATTTGTCGCAAAAGAACAATCAAATTGTCAGGGCTGACTGTATGAGATTTATAGATGATGAAATCAGTTCTTTAAATAAATTTGATATAATTGTTATCGATCCTCCTACAATATCACGCTCAAAAAAAATGGAGCAGATGTTTGATGTCCAAATAGATCATCCGGAACTTATTATAAATGCTCTTAAACTTCTTTCTAAAGAGGGAATTATTTTTTTTAGTACTAATTCCAGGAAATTTAAGCTTGATCAATCATTATCTGACTTTTGTTCGATCAAAGAGATTACAGACAAAACGATACCTTTTGATTTTCATAATAAGAAAATCCATCGCTGCTGGAAAATTACTTAAGAGAGGATTTGATTGAAGATACTTCCCAAAGATCAATTTGGCTGTCCTTATCTTATTTTAGCCCCTATGGAAGGAGTCGGCGATAAATGCTTCCGTAAAGCCATAGCCTCAGTTGGAGGTTTTGATGAGGCCGTTACAGCTTTTTTACGCGTTCCTTCTAATGCTCATGTCAAAAGCCTTTCAGAGCGTTATCAAGCAGATGAGACAGCCCCTATTCCTATTGCTGCTCAAATTATGGGAGTAGGTCCTGATCTAATGGCAGCAATGGCTAAAGAACTGGAAAAAAGAGGAGCTCCTAGGATTGATATTAATTGCGGCTGTCCTTCTAATACGGTTACAGGTAGAGGAGCGGGTTCTTCTCTTCTCAAAGACCCTTCTCTCTTATATGAGATAGCTAAGGCTATTGTTAATTCTGTTTCTATTCCAGTTACAATTAAGATGAGATCAGGCTATAAGGATACCTCTCTTTTTAAAGAAAATCTTTTAGCCGCTCAAGAGAGCGGTGTTAAATATATTACCCTTCATCCAAGAACGAAGGTTGAAGGATATAGCTTTGTTGCTAATTGGGACCTTATAGCTGAGGCAAAACGTATATTAAAAATTCCGGTTGTAGGCAATGGTGATATTTTGACTGTAGAGGATGCTTTTAAAATAGTATCTTATACAAGCTGTGATGGGTTAATGATAGGAAGAGGAAGTCTTATTAATCCTTTCATATTTCATCAAATAAGAGCGGCTTTTGCTAAAAAGAGCTACCAGATTCCCTCTCAAGCTCTATATAATTTTATTGATAAATATATTCAGCAGTTTCCTGTTAGCATGTCTGAAAGAATTAAAATTAATAAGATGAAGCAATTACTTGGCTACCTTTTTAAAGGAAACCAGGAATTGCTCGAAAGCCGTGATAGGATGTTAACAAACAACTCCATGGATTTAGTTTCTTTTTTAAAATATGCTTTTTCCCTTTTTTTTAATTCTTAGAAAATATAAAAAATTTCACTATAGATTATTTTAATAAAAATAGGGTTGACTCTAAAAATAGAGGGCACTAGAATAATTTTAAAAAATTTAAGAAAAGCCGTGGACTCTATAAATTTAAGACAGAAAAAGTTCGTCAATATAAAGAAAGCCCTTACAGAAGCTTTTATAGAAAAATTGAAAACAACTAGATTTGAGCAAATCTCTATTTCGGATATTTGTTCAGAAGTTGGTATTTCTGAGGCAACTTTTTATAATTACTTCCCTCAAAAAATAGATGTTATTTTTTATTTTTCTGCTGTCCATATTTTAAAGTCCAGGTGGATAATTTTTCATGAGAAAAAGGATTTGGGCCCGATAAGAAAAATGGAGATGGTTTTTGAACAATTTTCAAAAAAAATGAAACATCCGTTTTTATTCTTTGAAGTAGTATCGGTATTGTCCAGCCAAAAAATATTACAGCATCCTCTAAAAATTGAGGATTTTGAAAAAAAATTATTATATCCGGATTGTGAAGGTATTGAAAGGGTTTCATTGAAACCCATTAAGGAAATATTAAAGTCGTTGATAATTGAAGCTAAGGACATGAAGCTTATTAATGATTTAGTTAAAGTTGATGATCTGGCCCTGCTTTTTTATTCAACTTTAATCGGTGCTCCACTTTCTCTGGATATAGCAAGTTTTGACAAACTTTTAAAACTATATAAGTTACATCTTTCAATAATTTGGAGTCAACTACTCTCCCCTAAAGGGAAGGGCTTGAACAGTGATGTTCAACGTAAGAGTTGATTAGGG
>CAYNVX010000052.1:0-9546 GCA_964400755.1 uncultured bacterium
ATTAATAATGGTGCTGATTTGTGAAAGAAGATTATCTGATAAATCATAAAAGAACTCTTCTTTGGCAAGAAGAATATTATCCAAATGTTTAGTCAGAGATGTTGTGCGGCCAAGAGCATCATAATTTTTTGTAGTAACAAGATTAACAGGATCTATATGTCTTTCTGATAATTGATTGTTTTTTTCAATATATTCAACTGTCTCAATTTTACCGTTTTGATCTTGATGTTTTATCAATCTGTTAAATTGATCATAATTAAATTTTTCAATGCAGGGGCTGTTATTAATATATCTAATAACCTGAGCTTTATTACCCAAACAGTCATATTGATAAGATATTTTATAATATAGATTGTTTGAACAATCTTCTTTTCTCTCTTCTATGGTTCTTTCTAGATAGTCCTTAATTTCAATATTATAAAGAGTGTTATTTGGATCTTCATCAACAACTATTGTTGTTTTAAGTCTTCCAAGAGCATCATACTCAAATCTGGTTATTTCATTTTTAATTTTTTCAGCAATTTTTCTTCCGGCAAAATCATATTCATAATAGTTGATATTTCCTTCCGGATCTTTCTCTTCTAAAATGTTAAATGAATTATATTTTTTTTCTGTAACAACTAGATCTGCTCCAGACTGAGATTTGATTGTTTTCTTAATTTCTCTCTGTAAAAAATCATATTCATAAAAAGTAGAAATACCCACTTGATCAACATGCTGCTTTAATGTGCCGTCTAAATTATAAAAAAAAGATTCTTCGCTATGGTCCGGATATTCTATGCGGATTGGTTTGTTATAGGCATTGTAAGCTTTTTTAATAACATTAGAGTTTGGGTCGATAGTTTCTGTTTCTCTATTAATATCATCATATTTTGCTATGAGGATGGGGGAGCCTAAATCTATTTTGGGCTTTATCGTTTGTATGCGATTATTAAACGCATCATATTTGTAACATGTTGCATTACCTAAATAATCAATAGACCTGCTTAAATTTGAATTAAGATCATATTGATATTCTGTTTTGTGCTTTTGTTTATCCGTTGTTATTTCTTCTTTAGAAAGAACCCTGTTTAAAGAATCATATTGAAAATTTATATCTAAAAGAGAAGGTTCTATTTTTTTCAAAAGATTAAAGTTGTCATCATATTTAATATATTGCGTGACATAACCTTCGGGATCTTTTTCTTTTAGAAGACGACCTTTTATGTCATATTCATGTGATATGGAATATTTTGTCTTTAAATCCGCCCCTATAACTTCTTCTTTAATAATTTTGCCTTGAGGCGAATATGTATAAATAGTCTTTTTAAGAAAAACTTCTTTGTTTTTTTGTAAATCTACATAATATTCTTCAACAGCTTCCGGCATGTTTCTAAAAGGATAATTTGTCCTTAACTTAATTTTCTTAATAAGCCTTTGGGTCACACCGGACAGATCGTGATTGTCTTTATTTTTCCCATCGTCAATAGCCTCTTCAATCAAAATATTATTAGAATCATATAGGAAAAATTGTCTTAGCTTTACCTGGTTATTATACGAAATTATACGTGAAGATATTAGATCGGTATTTAAGTGATATCTATATTCAGTTTTTACCCCGTTAACCTCTTCAGATAAAAACAGGTTTTTGTTATCAGGTGTATAAGATCTTTTCTTTCTGAAAACTTCAAGATTTTGTTTAATGTTGGAAATATTTCTATCTAAAGAAATCGAGCTATCATATTTCCAAATTCTGCCAGCTCCCGATAAGTTCCCATATATGTTTTCTTCTAAAATATTACCTTTTAAATCATAAACAAACTCTTTGTGAAATAAAAAATTATTCTCTGAATCTATAAAAGATTTTCCCAACAAAAAGGTAATATCTTTAGTTGCATCTTCACCTTTGCCCCAATGAAACAACTCCTTATTTTTTAGCTTTGACTTTTCATCAAATCTCTCAATCTCACTAATCCTTAAATTTTCATATTTAAAAACAGTTTTGGTGTTATTAACATCAAAAACTTCTGTGTAGCCGTTTTTATCCTTGTTACCAGTTAAGTGATAAATAAATTTATAGGCTTCAACAAAATCTCCATTAAGACCCGATCGGGTTTTAATAGATTTTACCCTCATAAATCTTGAATCGTCTCTATCTTTAATATCTATTACTCCATTATTAACCGTGTGTGCGCCTTTTGTATAATATTCAATCAATAAATCTCGATTGTCAGGTCTTTTCTTTTTAGACATGAAATAGCTGTAATCCTTATCGTAAATAAATTCATAGTTCTCTTCTGGTCTTTCAGGAAAGATCGTTCTTGTGCATTGATAAGATTTATCCTCTAATTTTTTAGTATATATCAGTTCCTTGTTGTCGCTAGATTTAACAATAGCGGCATTCTTTTGATTATCCACCTGAAAAGATGAATAAAGGATTTCTTTTGTTGGATTGAAAATAGTGACTTTCGCTAAATTATCTTTATCGTTGTAATCATATACAATGACATTTTGATTAGGCAAAGTCTCTTCGATTAAGTGAAAATGTGAAATATATTGCTTAATCGTTTGTCCGGCCATTTTCATTTCTGATATTTTTTCAAGATTGTAATTTACATATTTTCTAAAAGTTCCATTGGCTGCGTAAATTTTAATTACATTTCTGCTTAAATTTATCTGCACATAATTATTTTTAACATTCAGCCTTCCGCTTATTTCAGACATGGCGCAGTTTGAAAGACCTTCCTTAAGAGTCTCTTGTCTTAACGTCAGAGGCTTGAAGGTTTCATTATTAAAAACTTTTCTGTTTTCTTCATTTTTAGATTTAGTATTTTTTAGACTTTTGGGTGTTCCTGCTTGTGAAAGATCGTAAAGCAGCACAGCTCCAGAAGGTTCTTGTATATAAACAAAAGCCCCTAGCCAAAATATTTCAAGGTGTTTTAAAAATGACCACTTTTGATGACTGTTTTTGCTAATGTAAAACGGTTGTATTCTAAAAGGCTCAGCTCCTTGAATATCTAAGTCTACATCAGAAAAAAAATAGTCACCGGTTATCGCATTTACACAATTAGCAACGTTTGCTGAAGGCTCTCCCGTTGTTACGGCAAGTTGATAAGCATCACTATTTGGCAGGTCGGCAGAAAAAGCAACACTTGAAAAAATTAAAAATAAAAAAGACAAAAGTTTTTTCATATAAGGGATCTCTCAAAAAATTTAAGAGAAAGGTCATATCTTTTTATTAATTAATCGTAAAGAATATTTAATAATTTAAGAAAATTAACCAAAATTTCCTTCAAAAGACAAAAAACAATGTAAAGCAGCTTTACATTTGGAAAATAATCAAAAAATCAACCCAAACATTTAGTGATTTCTTCATAGATTTTCTCTTGAGAGCTTTTTACAGGTTTAAGCAAGGGCAGTCTTACTGAACTTCTGCATTTTTTTAATAAGCTAAGAGCATATTTTACACATTGTGGGTTTGTTTCTAAAAGCATAGCCTTATTAAGACTTTCATATTTATTGTGAATTCTTAAAGCTTCATCGAAATTGTCGATTAGACACCATTCTGTAAGCTTTTTCCACTCATTAGGTATAATGTTGGCGATTACAGAAATAACGCCTTTAGCGCCCCTTTCCATTAATGTGAGAGTTAATAAATCGTCTCCAGATAAGATCGGTATCGAGCAATGGTTCATTATTTCAACCGCATAGTCAAAATCACCGCTGGCTTCTTTAATATTTACGACATTTTTTATTTTCTCAAGTTCTGCAAATGTCTCCGGCTTTAATTTTACACCCGTTCTTCCTGGGTGATGATATATTATCATAGGAAGGTTCTCTTTAGCTATTTCCTTATAATGTTCAATACAACCCTGCTGTGTAGGCCTATTATAATAAGGGACAACGATTAAGGCTCCGTCAACCCCTAATTCCTTAGCTTTTTTAGTAAGCTCTCTTGAATGTTTAGTATTATATGTACCTGTTCCTGCAATGACCGTAATCCTGCCTTTTGCTTCTTCTACACATATTTTATATATTTCTAGCTTTTCATCATCGGATAAGGTCGGTGATTCCCCGGTTGTACCGCAGCAAACGATTGCATCTGTTTTGTTTTCGATATGCCAACATATCAGCTCTCTAAGAGCTTTTTGGTCAATTTCATTGTTTTCTGTAAAAGGTGTGATTAATGCTACTAAAGATCCAAAAAACATAAAGTCTCCTTTTGTTATTTAAAAGGTATCGCCCCATTTGCTTTTACGAGCTATCTTATATTTTTCCTTATCTTTTTTGGTAACGATTTCTTTTTTTATCATTCCTTCGCTTGAACATAGACTTAAAATAACATGACCATTCCTTTTTATAGGAGTTCGAATAATTCTGGATTGATCATGTGAAATTTCTTCTTTGGAAGCTATAATATATGAATATTTCTCATCTTCATAATTTAATGTCGCTTCTTTAATAAACTGGTGAGTTTTAGAACGGTTTACTCTAGAGGAAAAATGACACCAGTCATCTTTTGAAATAGGGCAGGTTAGACAATGAGCACAAGGCGCTATAATATATTTGTTTTGCGAAACTAACTCGTGTCTAAGAGCATGAATATTTGCAAAACCGCTTTTTGTTCCAGGCTCAATTACAATTAAATGCTTTGAATCGCTCTTGATCCATTTATCTATTATTTTATGATAAGAAGTTTTGGGAAGTTCATTCATAACATAAGATAAAATCACCAAATCATTACCCGTCAAATCAACGTCTGATAATATATCTTGGTTCTTCCAAATTACTCGATCTTTAAAGTCGAGATTCTCCGCAAGAGTCTTTCCTAGTTTTATAAATTCTGGATCCTTTTCGACAAACGTTGCTTTTTCAATGTTAAACAGGGGGAAAAATGCATAAGCACTTGTGCCTGGACCAGAACCTAAATCGATGTAATTTTTGATTTCATGACCTTTTAACTGCGAAATTACATCATGTATTGCTATATATGTCGCCGGCATCCTGCTTGCAATATATGCCAACTTCTCTTCTTTACTTAAAGCTTCCTTGTAAAAGTTATATTGATACTTTTTAGTAAGTTCGGCATTGACATGCTTTAAATCTTTAAGGCTTATATTTTCAAGCTGTTTATCTATAGCTTCTAATAGATTTTCAAAATATGACATATTTACGATTTAATATTAACGTTGGCTGACATACCTGGACGTAAAACAACATTTTCTTGAGCCAATTCTTCTTTAGAGGCTTCAATAGAAAGCTTTACAGGAACTATGTTCTTTTCAAAAATGTTTTTTTCTTGAGAAGTTCCTACAAAAAAGACCTTGCCATATATAGACTTATCAGAAAAAGCAGGAATTATTATTTTATAAATATCATCTATTTTTACATTTTTAAGAGCTGTTTCCTTTAAATTTAATTCAACCCAAAGGTTTTGTGTATCGCAAATTGTAAAAATAGGCTGACCTATTTGAACATATTCATTATCAACTATCCATTTTTTTGTAATACAGCCGTCACAGGGGGAACAAATAGTTAATTTGTCTATTTGTCTGTCAATTAAGTCCAAATTTGCTTCTAAAGCTTCAATTTTGATAATTGCAATCTTATTTATGAGCTGCTTCTCTTCCAAAACTTTTAATTTTTGTTCTATTTGTTTAGAGCTTTCGTTTTCTTCATGTTTTTTTCTAACATCTACATAATCTTGCAAGGCAATTTCTTCTTGAAACTTAGCAAGATTGGCTTCTTCTTTAGATAAGATATATTCTTTTTCGACTTTCTTTCTCATTGCTTCTAAATAAGCAGGGTCCAATTGATGCAAAACATCGCCTTTTTTAACAAAGTCGCCTTCATTAAAAAATGCTTTTGCTGAAATACCTTGAATTTCTGAAGATATGTCGATTGAAGAACTGTTTAAAAAACCCTTTGATCGGGAAGGGAGATTAAATTGATTAATATACCAATACCTAACTACTAAAAATGTAGCTAAAATAATAGCAACACTAAAAAACTTTACAAAAAAAGATGATTTTTTTTTCCTCATTTTTCTCTTAGGCTGATTTCTTTATATATATCCACTAATTTTTGTTGTATTTGCATTATCGAAGAAAAACTTGATTTAGCGTGATCCATATCGGTTTTCATTTCATTAAACTTATCTTTCATCTCTTTTACTAAATCATTACTCATCGGTTTTTTATTCCAATAAGAAGACAATATTTTTCTAAGGGGCTTCTTATCGGCAGGGGATATATTTGTTTGTTTATTTAATATATCTGATAAAAGTTGCTCTGTTGTTGTTTCCTCAGACACTTCTATACCTTCCTTGTAATATTTAATAAATAATTACTTATTTATAAAGAGTACAACATTTCTTAAATTTTTGCCTTAAAATAAATTAAGCTTGCTAGAAAACTGGCAAACGCCGCTAGAAGAAAAGGAAGATAAACATGTACCTGATCAGATATTCCACCAATAACCGGAGATACAGCCATTGCTAAGGATTGCATAGATTGGCTAATCCCTAAAATTTTACCCTGAATATTTTTCGGAGCTTGATTAGAAATTATTACCGCACAAAGAGGCCAAGCTATCCCCCCAATTGTAACACAGGCGCCTAAAATTAATATAACATTGATCAAATCATTCGGAAAACCGACCAATCCACATAAAACTGTAAAGCAAAGCAGAGAAACTTCCAAAATTTTTATTGGAGAAAATGTCTTGGAAAGCAACTTATTTATAGGACCGGATCCGATAGCCCAGCAGATCCCCATAAAAGCTGCCATAATACCTATACTTAGATTACTAAAATGAAATTTTCGAATAACTAATACCGGAGAAAACTGAAAAAGAATTGTCCATCCAAATAAAAATAAAAAATAGATAAAATAAATAATTTTTATCTTTTTAATTTTTAATGCACTTTGAATGTTGTGCACGCCTTCCAAAAAATCATATTTAATTAATTTATCAATCTGAAACGTCTCTCTAAAAGCAAAAACAATAAAAATTAAATTGATAAAGCTCAAAGCTGCAGCGATCCAAAGTGGCATGGCAGGAGAAAAAAGCTCAAAGACATTCTTATCCGAAAAAATACCACCCACAATTGCACCGATAATAAAAGAGAAGCCGCCTAAAACAGAGATTAGACCAAAGTTCTTCACTTTTGCTTGTTCATCTTTACTCAAATCTGAAATGGTAGCCAGACAAACAGAAAGATTACCTGAAAAAAGACCAGTTATAATTCTAGAAATAAAAAGAAGGGTTAGCCTTTGTTCGCTAATGCTCCATGCGGTAAGCAGATAACCAATAAATGTAAAAAAAATGGATAAAACCAAAGCCTTTTTTCTTCCCGATTTATCAGCAAACTCTCCGAGAATAGGTGCTCCAAAAAACTGAGCAAGGGGAAAAGCTGCTAAAAAAAGACCATAAATTGTTGTTCTCGTTGCAAAAGAAACAGATGGATCAAAAATCTGATTTTGGGGGTCTAAAAAAAGCGGAGCAAAAATAGGAAATACGATCGACCATCCCAAATTATCAACAAAAAAGGTAAATAATATTGAAAAAAATGAAAATTTTCTTTTTTTAGATTGAGACAGCCCCATACTATTTTTTTTATCTCCTTATGCTGATATTATACATTTTCAAAGAATTTGCCAATCAATATGCTTTTTTCCTGCCCTTTTTAAAAATTCATTTGTTTTTGAAAAGTGTTTACATCCAAAAAATCCTTTCACAGAATAAAAAGACGGGTGCGCCGCAAAAAGGACTAAATGTTGGTTAATATTTTTATCTTTTAAAATATTATTAAATTTTTCTTTTGCAGACTGTCCCCACAATAAAAATACTATAGGATCTTTTCTGTTAGATAAAATTTCTATTATCTTGTCTGTGAAAATCTCCCATCCTTTTCCATAATGTGATTTGGGTTTTGCTTCTTCAACTGTCAAAGTTGCATTTAAAAGCAAAACACCTTGCTTTGCCCAAGATAATAAACATCCCTTTGTTGAAGCTTTTATCCCAACATCAGCCATTATTTCCTTAAAAATATTTTTTAGAGAAGGGGGAACTGTAATATTTTCAGGAATGCTAAATGAAAGACCATGAGACTGATTTTTACCATGATAGGGGTCTTGCCCCATAATCACTACCTTCACATCATTATAAGGCGTCTGACAAAAAGCATTAAATATTAAATCAGCTGGTGGATAAATGGTTTTATTAGATTTCAATTCTTTTTTTAAAAAATCTTGAAGTTTCTTCATATAGGGTTTTTCAAATTCTTCTTTTAGAACCTCTGTCCAGCCCGCTTCCATATAAAATGTTTTCATAAATAACCCCCCATTTAAAACCCCTAAAGAATAGCAAATTTCTGAAATAGATTCAATTTGACATAAAGGTATAACCATTATAGGATTTTAGCTGTTTATCTGGGTGTAGCGCAGCTTGGCTAGCGTACTTGCCTGGGGGGCAAGGGGTCGGAGGTTCAAATCCTCTCACCCAGATTCTTTTTTCTTAGTGGCTTACATTAAATTCACTTGGTTCAAAAACTCTAATTTTTATCACTTGTGGCGGATGTGTGGCAGGCAGATCTTGTTATCTTTAGTCATTGATGATTAGACTTTTCTTTGAAAAGAATTCTTCCTCAAG
This sequence comes from uncultured bacterium, assembly GCA_964400755.1. GTDB lineage: Bacteria > Chlamydiota > Chlamydiia > Chlamydiales > SM23-39 > CAYNVX01. The sequence continues at coordinate 8,632 of CAYNVX010000052.1, forward strand.
TCTATACTGAGGGGCACTATTTGGAGTCCAACTTATGAAAAACGACTTGATCCTTTTTGAGGACTATAAAGTGCGCCGCCTCTACGATGAAGAAATGGAAACCTGGTATTTCTCTGTCATAGATATCGTTCAGATACTGACTCAACAACCTAAATTTCAGACAGCTAGAAATTATTGGAATGTTTTAAAGACAAGACTGAATAAAGAAGGCAGTCAGTCGCTTACAATTTGTAAGCGACTGAAATTAGAAGCCACTGACGGTAAGAAATACCTCACGGATGTTGCCAATGCTGAAACCATATTGCGACTAATCCAATCAATCCCCAGTCCAAAAGCTGAACCAATAAAACTCTGGCTGGCAAAAGTAGGATATGAGCGCATACAAGAAATGACCGACCCAGAAAAATCATTGGATAGAGCCAGAGAAACATGGCAGAAACATGGGCGAAGTGAAAAATGGATTCAACAACGCATGATGGGACAAGAGACGCGCAATAAGCTCACCGACTTTTGGAAAGACCATGCCATCAAAGAGACCAAAGAATTTGCCATCCTAACCAATATCATTCATCAGGAATGGACTGACATAACAGTAAAACAACACAAAGCTCTCAAAGGATTAAAGACTCAAAACCTACGCGACCACATGAGCGAAGCCGAGCTGATTTTTACTGCTCTGGCTGAACTCTCTACAAGGCAAATAGCCGAAAGCACCGACGCTACTGGCATGGTAGAAAACAAAACTGCCGCAAAAACAGGTGGTAATATCGCAAAAAAGGCACGAATAGAGCTGGAAGAAAAAACTCAGAAAAAAGTGATCTCCCGAGAAAGCTATTTACAAAACACGATATCTCCAACAATTAAAAAACAACCCGACAAGGAATAATTCGCAAAAAAGTCTTGTGATCTACTAAC
>CAYNVX010000053.1:0-3816 GCA_964400755.1 uncultured bacterium
CCATAAAGAACTGCAGCTACATGTTTGCACATAACTGCCCAATCAGGACAGCTGCAAGAGAGCTCGATTTCACTTGACATAGGGAAAAGTCCCTGTTCCGGATGACAAACAACATGCATAACGCAATCAGATAATTTACCGCTCAAAAGCTCTAATATCGATCCAATTTGACCTGAGCACTTTTTTTTGATTTCTACCCATTTTTCAATAGACAAAGGTTGAATGAAAATTTCAATATTATATAGGGAGCTACCGGCAACGATTGCGGATATTTTTCCTTTTTCTATCGACAAATGACATACCGAACCGTTACGGACATAACTACGCCCGCGGAAAAGTCGACTTTCATAATCACTAAAAGATTCGATATGTTCGCACCAAGCTTTACCCCAAAAAGTGGTGGCTATTTTTTTATTTATAAGTTCTATGGGTTGAACATCCATTCCTTTCTTTTTTAAACTTTTTATTTTTTTCAGGGCTTTCTCTCGTCTCTGAGCTACAGAAACGTAAGGCCTCCATCCATAATCAAACATTGATTTACTCCTTATTGATAAATGGCTTTTTCTATATCCAGTGAAACTAATTCTAATAAATTATCATCGGTCAGTTCCGTTAACATAGGCGTCCCATCACCTTGCAATATTCCATCCGCTAATGATATTTTCTCTGAGATCATCTGATCTATTTTTTCTTCAACAGTGCCCCGGCAAACAAATTTATGCACTAATACGTTCTTATGCTGCCCTATGCGAAAAGCTCTGTCTGTTGCTTGGTTTTCAACGGCAGGATTCCACCATCTGTCGAAATGAATAACATGGTTCGCTGCAGTTAAATTTAACCCTACTCCTGCTGCCTTCAATGAGAGTATGAAAAACGGCGGACCTTCTTCACTTTGAAAATTATCTACTAAATTCTTCCTTTGTTTTACGGGAACTCCCCCATGGAGGATTAAGCCCTGTTGGTGAAATATTTTTTGTAAAAAGTTTTCCAGAGGCGTTGTCATTTCGCGGAATTGGGTAAACAGCAGCACTTTTTCTTGTCGAGAAGCAATTTCTTCGCAGATCTCCTGCAGCCTAGCAAATTTACCGCTTTGCTCAGCTATATATTCGCTTGCCCCCAAATACTGACTTGGATGATTGCATATTTGTTTAAATTTCATCAGATAGGATAATACGATTCCGCGGCGTTTTATGCCGTCTACTTTTTGAAGAGCCTCTTTTAATTCATTCACAGCTTTAGCATATAGTTTAACTTGTTCCTTGCTCAAACTGCACCAGCCGGTTATCTCAGTTTTGTCCGGCAGATCGTTAATTATCTGTTTATCTGTTTTTAAACGCCGCAGGATATATGGCTGCACTAACTTGCGAAGAGGCTGGTAAGCATGATTTTGCCGATCGAGTGTTTTAGTAAATTGATTAAAACGATTTGCCGACCCCAGCAGACCCGGACATAAAAAATCAAAGAGTGACCATAGATCTCCCAATCGATTTTCAATCGGCGTTCCTGTCAAGGCTATCCGCGTGCAGCTTTTCAATTCTTTTATAGCTTTTGTCTGCCTGCTGCCCGGATTTTTTATTGCCTGTGCCTCATCTATAATGATGAGGTCCCAAAACAAATCTTTTAACCAAGGAAGCCGTAACAGCATCCCATAAGTGGTTAAAACGACATCGGTTTTTTTTAGGTCCTGATCAGAACAAGCGTTTTCTAGTAGATTTTTCGGCATCTCCGAACTATGTAAATAAATAGCTTTTAGAGATGGGGCAAACTTTTCTAATTCTGATTTCCAGTTCGACAGCAAGGATGCCGGCAAAACCAAAAGAGCAGGATGATGCTTTTCTTTTTTTCTTTCTTGTTTAGCAAGCAAGAGAGCTAAAACTTGTATTGTTTTACCTAGCCCCATATCATCAGCAAGACAAGCCCCTAAACCGAGTTCCGTTAAAAGCATCAACCAATTGACCCCTGTTTCTTGATAAGGTCTCAAAGTTGCTTTTAAAGAATCAATTTTATTTTTGAAGGTAAGAGATTCGGGATTTCTAAGATTTTTAAGAAGGTCTTTTAACCATTGGCTAGGTTCGACATGAGCCCAATTCCCGGCTTGGTCATCTAATTCTTCTGTTCCCGACAGATCTGCTTTTGTCCCTGACAGCAATCTCATGCCTTCTATAAAAGAAACGCCATCCCCCATATCATTTTTTAAAGCTTTCCAATGGGATAGAGCTTCGTTTAATTTTTCTTTATCAACCTCAATCCATTGCCCTCTAAGCGAGATCAGGCCGTCTTCAGCAGAAAAAATTGTTAACAATTCTTCCTGTGTTAGCAATTCGCCGTTTAAAGCGATTCCAATATCAAAATCCAATAGTGCATCTTTTCCAAAAGCAGCCTGCGTCTTGCTTCCTATAGTGACTTGCACTTTTGGCCTGGGGCGTTTTTTCCACCAATTAGGAAAGCGTATTAATATACCGCTATCATAAAGCCTATCTGCAGTTTTTAAAAAAGCATGGGCTTCTTTTATTGTCCATGCTAGAGGATGATAAATATCGCCGCTATCTATGAGTTCTTGAACCCACTCGCATTGTTTCGATGCTTCAAATATTGGTTTTAGCAGGTAAGCCAAGGCCTTATTGTTTTTTTTTCCGGCATATTGCTGCAGGGCTTTTGATAGGGGCTGGTATAGCACTTTAGCATTTTTTTCAAGCTTTGGGGCATATGTTGCAAGAAAAGCAAAAGGATATTCGGGGTTATGTTTATTTTCGGCTAAATGAAAACAGACTCTGCCCACCTGAGACCACAAAGGTAAACAACATGATATAAAACCCTTAATTCCATCCGGAAATGTTTGAATTTTAAAACGAACCCAATCGTCTAAAGCCCTCCAAAGGCGCTGCAAAAGTTCAATATTGCAATATTCGGCCCCAGGCATAGGAGGTATGCTGAGAGCTAGCTGTTCCAGTTCTTCCATCGGCAAAAAGATTTCTTCTTTTTCAGACAACAAATGACAAAGAGCTTTAAAATAACTAGCAGCAAAATCTCGCCAAAAATTAAGTGAAGAAGGCAGTTCATTTATCTCTTGAAGATTAGCTAAAAAAAGGAGACCTTGATTTGGATTTGTGCTAAAATTATCGATAATCTTATTATTATAAATAGCTTGACTATTAAATTCCCCATCATGAAATGAAAATAATCGTAGACCTCCACCGACAGAAATTCCTATGACCTTGTACAATGCTGTCAAATTACCGACTCCTTCGACTAAACATCCTTAATTTTTCGAAATTTCTCTATCCGAGAACTTTTATCTAAAATTTTCTCAAAAGCATTTTTTTTTGCTCAAAAATTTGTCCGAGCTTTTTTTATAACAGCACTTCCCAAAATAAAGCAAATATTTATCACATTCTAACATCCGGTTGTCTAGATATTTTCCAACCGCTCTCGATATTTTGATGTTTTTTATGTAAAGCTCTAGAAAAAAAATTGATAACTATTCAGCCGTTTTTTGAGTAGCATAGACAAAATCTGGCAGTCTTCCTTCAAACAATATTTTTTAATGCATCGGACACTGTCACACCATGTTTGCGACAGGTGGATAAGTGACACTCCATGGGGCAAAGCCCCGTGGCTTCTGCTTAGTTTACTAAGCATTCTTTTTCTTGCTTCAACGACAGATTTATTAAACCATCTCCACAAGCGTAAATTTCCGTATGCCCTACGGTATGTAATCCTATCTTATTTACATATACAATATGCCATTGTATTTAGAATTTGTCGAGTGTTTTTTGAAATCATTTCGCCAATTCATCCCCGATGCGAGCATATGGG
>CAYNVX010000053.1:3826-9237 GCA_964400755.1 uncultured bacterium
TCTATAACTGCGAAAACGGCAAAAAAAATATATGCCCCATCAATTGATCAAAGCATTTTGATAATTTATTTGAGCTGCTTCAATATTTGGATTATAAAAATTATAATATAATCCATACAAATCCACTTTTATAAGTGGATCGTTCATTACAAAGGCATAAAGATTAAGACCATCTACAAAGCCCTTAGGATCACAGTTTATCCATTCTCCCAGCTTGGGATCATAATACCTTCTTCCATAATAAATAAGTCCTGTCTCTTCATCTATCCTTTTTTTTTAAATTGCTTCTTCCATTTAGAAAGAACCAAAGGGTGAATTTCTAGCTCTCCAGCAAGCTGTGAAGCTGTTTTTATCTCCTTTCAAAACTTCCAATATCGCTTTAAGCTTAAGCTCCGGGGAATATCGTTTCCGTGGCTTTGCCATTTGAAACTCCAATTTTTTGAAGAGGTTTATAAGCTTAAATGATAGTCCTAATTTCTGGGACCATTATACTTTGAATAGGGTGCCGGTCAATCTAGCAACCATTTCCAAATAGGGATGATTTTTATTTGAAAGTTTTCTACTTTTAAAGTTCTTTGTTCATTTTCAGTAATAATTAATCCTTCTTGTAATCCATGTTCTTTCATAGCTTCCATAAGACCTTCTATTTCTCGATTATTTACTTTTTCATCTGATATATTTAATATAACTTGAATAGCTTGAATGATCTGGTTATTTTTTCTAATTATAAAATCACATTCATTTTGATTTTTATGAAAATAGATTTCATGACCTTGGCTTTTTAAATGAATAAAAACTATGTTTTCTAAAATACGGCCTTTATCCTCACTGACCCTAAATCCTATAGTGCGAATTATAGCAGGATCAATCATATAGCATTTTTTATTATATTGTATTTGCTTGCTCAGAGAATGACTATAACGGTTTATAAAAAAGCATAGATAACACTTTTCCAAGAAAGAGCAATAATTAGAAACGGTATTTGGACTGCCTATACCTATTATTTTAGCAAGTTTTGTATAGCTGAACTCTTTTCCAATATTGCTAGCAAAATAATAAACTAGTTCTTTTAGCGGTTTTTCATCAGAGATGTTATACCGTGCAACAATATCTCTATAAAGAATGCCTTCATAAAGATCTTTTAAATATTCCGGTTTTCTGAATTTAAAATATTCAGGTATTCCGCCATGTTTAAAATAATCGGCAAAATGATGTAATAGCATACCAATATTTTCTGTAGAAAAAACTTTTTTATTAAGAACTTCAGGGTATAGATGTTGTATAATTTCTCTAAAAGAAAGAGGAAATACTTCTAATTGAATATATCTGCCGGTTAAATGAGTCCCTAATTCTTGGCTGAGAAGTTTTGCATTGGATCCTGTAATATAAATTTTGTTTCCCTTTTCATATAATCTTCTAATAAATCTTTCCCATCCTTCTATATTTTGAATTTCATCAAAATAAAAAATGGATTGCTTATCAAATAGTTCAATAAACACTTCTAATAATATTTGAAAGTCTTTAACTGTAAAATTTATCAATCTTTCATCATCGAAATTAAAATAATAATCAGATTGAGGAAGCTGTTTTTGCAGAATTCTTTGGATAGTTGATTTTCCTGATCTTCTAATCCCCGTTATAATCAAAATATTAGAATCGTCCACAAATCTTTGGATATTTTGTGATTGAAACCGGTTAAAAAATATTTTAGGGAGATTGTATTCTTTCTGATCTGCAATAAGTTGCTTGAGAATTTCACGATCCATAATTTTTCCTTAATTATTGTATATTTTGATTATACAACACTAAACCGTTAGCTGTCAATGAACGGTTTTAGGCTTTTCCATGCATTCAGAATGCATGGTTATTTAAGATATTAACTTACAATAGGTTAAAATAATCAAATTTATTCTTTTCAGATTACAGTTAAAGATTGTTCATTACAAAGGCATAGGGGTTTAATCCATCTACAAAGCCCTTAGGATCATTGAATAAAAAGCCTCAAAAATTATTTTTTTGACTACTTTTCCTATATGCAATATACAGACAATTAAATAGACTATTTAAAAAATTTAGGTCTTTATGTCAAAAAAATCAAAACCGTGGATGAGCTTATTTACTCTTGTAATGATCTCATCGGCTTTTGTTACAAGCATCAGAAATCTCCCGACAATCGCAGAGACCGGGATGCAGATGTTCTTTTTTGGCATTTTGGCTGCCCTTGTTTTTTTTATTCCCGCTGCTTTAATTTCCGCTGAACTTGCAACCGGCTGGCCTAAAATGGGAGGTATAGCTGTTTGGATAGAAGAAGCCTTCGGAGATAAATGGGGCTTTATCGGGATTTGGTTTCAATGGACCTATATGATAATAAGCGTTATCGCCATGTTATATTTTATATCCGGCTCATTGGCTTTTGTTTTTACTCCTCATTTAAGCGACAACAAGATTTATCTTATTGTTATGTCACTTGTACTTATCTGGGCCTTTACCTTTCTTAACTTAAAAGGACTTCATCTATCGAGTTTGATAAGTACAATAGGCTTTTTAGCAGGAGTTTTATTTCCTGCAATTTTAATTATCGCAATGGGCTTAATTTATATTTTTCAGGGAAATCCTCTGCAGCTAGATATCTCTCTAACTAAAAATAACCTTCTCCCTGATTTTAAAAATTTATCGACTTTAGTATTGATTGTAGGATTCATGAGAGCTTTTGCTGGTATTGAAGCCTCTGCCGTTCATGCTAATTCAGTAAAAAATCCGCAGAGAAACTATCCCCTTTCAATATTAATAGTAGTAATTATAGGTCTTGCGGTAAATATTTTAGGATCTTTGTCTGTTGCTATCGTCATACCCCAATCTGAAATTAGTCTGGTCTCAGGTATTATGGAAGCCTTCAGGTTCTTTTTCAAAACGTTCAATTTAGAATTCATCATCCCATTTTTAGGGTTAGCTGTTGCTATAGGACAAATGGGAGGATTGAGCACCTGGCTGATGGGACCTGTTAAAAGTCTTTTGCAGACAGCAAGAAAAGGCCAGCTCCCCATTTTTTTTCAAAAGGTCAATAAACATGACGCTCCTTCCAGATTAATGATTCTGCAGGCTATACTAATATCCATTTTATCTACATTCTTTTTACTGATGGGCGGATCGGTAAATATTGCTTTTTGGATATCGGTTGCGCTCTCCATGCTTTTATATGTAAGCATGTATTTTTTAATGATGCTATCAGGCCTATGGCTTAGATATAAGCATCCTCAAACTAAAAGAACTTTTAAGATCCCTTTTAAAAATTTCGGCATGTGGATTGTCTCAGTTGTTGGTATGCTTGCAATGATATTCTCATTTATTATAGCTTTTTTCCCACCTGTCCAACTGCCCTCTCAAAACTACCCTTTCTATCTATCTGTTCTTATCATCGCAATTATTATAATATTTACCCTTCCCTTTATCATACAGCACTTCAAAAAACCAAGCTGGGGCAAATATTACAAAAAAGAAGAATAAATAAAGAACTGCTGGAAGATTATTAACTGGAAAAATAGAATTAGCCGGCAAACATACCTACCAAGAGATCTTTATGAAAAAAGATGATGTTTCAATATTAAAACCCTCTCTTAAAACAAGCCAAGAAATTCCTCTTTTTACATCAGCCATCAAAGCGGGCTTTCCATCTCCTGCTGAAGATTATATAGAAAACAAACTGGATCTAAATGAACATCTAATCACAAATCCTCCTGCCACTTTTTTTGTAAAAGTGGAAGGAGACTCTATGATCAATGCCAACATCTTCAAAGATGACATCTTAATCGTAGACAGATCAAAAACTGCACAGGACAAAACTATTATAGTAGCAATAATAAATGGAGAATTTACCGTTAAAAGAATTCGGATGAAAAATAGCGAGATCTTTTTAGAAGCTGAAAACCCTGCCTATCCATTAATTAAAATTGATAAGATCTCTGATTTTGAAATATGGGGAGTAGTTACTTATATTATCCACAAGGCAAAATAATGTATGCCCTTATCGACTGTAATAATTTCTTCGCATCCTGCGAAGAACTTTTCAATCCCAAACTAAAAAACAAGCCCTTAGTTGTGCTCTCCAACAATGACGGCTGTATTATATCCAGATCCAAAACTGCAAAAAAGATGAATATAAAAATGGGCGATCCCATTTTTCTATACAAAGATCTGATAGAAGCAAAAAAACTATTGGTTCAATCTTCTAATTTTACACTTTATGGAGATATGTCCAATAGAGTCATGCAGACCTTAAAAAGCTTTTCCTTACCGATGGAGATCTATTCGATAGATGAAGCCTTTTTATATATTGATGACAATTATCCCGGTCTTGAAGAATTAGCCTCTGAATTAAAAGAAAAAACAACCAAATGGACCGGCATACCGGTATCGGTTGGAATAGCTACAACAAAAACACTTGCTAAACTAGCAAATGAAACAGCAAAAAAAGAAAAAGGCACTATAGTCTTAAAATCAAAAGAAGAAATTGATCTTCTCTTAAAGAAAACAGATGTCGCTGATATCTGGGGCATTGGAAGAAACCTTACAAAAAGACTAAACAGATTATCCATCTATTCAGCCTATCAATTAAAACAGAGCCCTGAAGCGCTTATAAAAAAACATCTTTCAGTAAATGTATTAAAGACCCTGCTGGAACTAAACGGAACATCCTGCTTTGAATGCCTAGAAAGCCCTAATCCTACCAAATCGATTATAAGGTCCCGCTCCTTTTCTTCAAAAGTCACTTCTTTAAAAGAAATAGAAGAGGCTATCTCCCTATTTGCTTCTCTAGCAGCCGAAAAACTAAGAGAAGATAAACTTACAGCTAATATGCTTTCCGTCTTTTTAAATACAAGCTACCACTCCCAAGATCCCTTCTATGCCAATACAGCTCATTTTACTTTCCCTCTTGCCACTTCCTATACTCCTGAAATAATAAAATATGCAAAGATGGCCATAAAAAAAATCTATAAAGAAGGATACCTCTACAAAAAAGCCGGTGTGGTTTTGAGCAATCTCACATCATCTGATCATCTGCAAGAAGATCTTTTTGAAAAAAAAGATCTAGAAAAACAAAAAAAGATCATGAAAGCTTTTGATAAGATCAACCTAAAAGCTAATAAAAAAGCTCTCTTTTTTGCCTCAGAAGGAATAGATCAAAACTGGAAAAGCCTCTCCAAGCTAAGATCTCAAAGATATACCACCTCCTTTGATGAGCTTAAAAAAGTAAAATAAATTATTTAATATTAAAGTAATTATTTTACAGCATTTTTAACATAACTTATTCGTCTCTAAGCACTTACGTGTTAAAACACATAACAAAAAAAATAACGCGAATTAATTAAGAATTATTATATAATAATTGTTATTAATTAACTTATTTTTGATAA
>CAYNVX010000054.1:0-9158 GCA_964400755.1 uncultured bacterium
ACTTTTTTATATATAGAAAAAATCAGCTTATTTTCAGACTTTTGCAAGAGGCTCAGATATTTGGTTTTTTTAAAGCTGAGATCTTTTGATTGTTGAGTTTTTCAAAAATATCCGACTCTTTTCTAAGGGGTTTAATTAAATTATGAAATTTAACCGGTTCTTTTTTTATAGTTAAAAAAGTAGTTCTTAATGGTAGTTTTTTTTTGCTGTTAAAATGATTGAAGTCATTAGAAGCTATTTTTGAAAGATCGAAAGCTAAAATAATAAAAATTAAGATAATAGCAGAAAAGAGCTTATGGCTATTTTTAATATATAAAGGTCTTTTTTCAGATAGTTTGTTAGTAAAGTAATAAAATAAAATTCCGAGCGCAGGAACTAAAATAAAGCCAAGAGCCATGATAAATATCATGGAAGCATTGATATTAATAGCCCTTAGAGTTACTAAGAAGCTATCCATTCCCGCGGAGATAAAGGTCTTGAATAAATAAGCTATAGATGTGTCCATCAAGGTTAAAAGTATAAAATTTATTATATAGCTGATTAGCAAAAAGAAGAGTGTGGATATAAAGGCTTTATGGAGAAAAAAGAGCTTCCTTTTTTTTAAAAGGTCATTAACAAAGATCAATCCAATAATTTCTAAAGAGGCCTGAAAAAAACAATATATAAAAAAAGAAAGGTTGGTAGGTTGAGCGCAAAGAAAAGTTATAGCGATTAGAAATATGGTATAAAATAAATAGTTTAGAGATTCTTTTTGGTGCAGCCATTTTTTTTGATTTTTTTTTGACGTAGACATTGTTTTCATTTTTTTATATCTTTTTTAGAGGAAATCTTAAAGTTGGGTAAGATCATGAGCTTTGCTAAAATATTTACTACTATTTTTTTTATATCAGGCTTTTTATTTAATCAACCCTTAAATGCAAAGGGCTATGATCAAAAGCACGAGGAGATCTATCCTACAGTAATATTAGGCGGTGGTGTTGGTGCTCTTACATCAGCCTTATATTTAGCAAGAGCGGGCTATCCTCCTGTTATTATTGAAGGCTCTTTACCTGGCGGGCTTATTACCCAATCCCATATGGTGGAAAATTGGCCGGGAGAGATGCAGATAACTGGTAGTGATTTGGCTGATAAGATCAGAAAACAGGCAGAAAGCAAAGGCTGCCGGTTTTTAGCTGCAGAAGTAATAGATATAGATTTTTCTCAAAGGCCTTTTGAAATAACTATTATCGATCTTTTTGACAAGGAAAAGAGAAGGGTAATAAAAGGTGATACTTGTATTATTGCAATGGGAACTTCTTCAAATTATCTAAATGTTCCGGGAGAGAGACAATATTGGGGTAAAGGAATTAGCAACTGCGCCATTTGCGATGGATCTTTTTATAAAGATAAAACAGTAGCTGTGATTGGAGGGAGGGACTCGGCAATTTTAGAGGCTCATTATTTATCTAATATAGCCAAACAGGTCTATGTCTTAGTCCGTCAAAATGCTTTAAAAACAACAGAAAAAGAAAGATTGAAAGAACTTTTCAAAAAAGGAAACGTTACAATACTTTATAACACTGTAATAAATGCAATTGAAGGTGATAAGGAATCAGTAAAAAATCTAAAAGTTGAAAATAGTGAAAACAAGGATAGATATAATTTAGATGTGGATGGGATCTTTTTAGCAATCGGCTCAAAACCCAACAGTCAGATGTTTTCTAATAAGATCAAATTAGATAATCAGGGATATATTTCTGTTAAAGAGGGTCAAGAGACTTCGGTAAAAGGGGTATATGCTGTTGGAGATATTGTTGATCCGATATATAAGCAGGCTATAACAGCAGCAGGCGATGGAGCAAAAGCGGCCATCTCAGCTCAAAAGTTTTTAGAAAAAAATAGGAATGTTGCTTATACAAAAGTATCTTATGAAAATGAAAAAAGTGTAAATAAAAATGCTGTAATAGAAATTGCTTCACAAGAACATTTTGAAGAAGAGATAAAATCATCGGATTTACCGATTCTTATCGACTTTTATGCAACATGGTGTCGTCCTTGTACAAGAATAGCTCCGGTGATATCAGCCAAGGCAAAAATATTGCAGGATAAAGTGAAAATATTAAAAGTAGATGTTTCTAAATTTCCAGATATCTCTCGCAAGTATAAGGTATATGCTATGCCAACTGTAGTTGCTCTGGATAATGAAGGGGCGATATTATTTAAGAAAATAGGTCCTCAGGAAATAGCTGACCTTTTAAACTCTTTGGAGAAGATCAAAGAAAGTTCGGTGGCAGATATTAGAGAATATTTGATGAAAGAATAAGATATTATTCAAAAATTCTATCAAAAGCTTTTTGAAAAAGTATGAGATATTTATTTTTTTCAATTTGAGTAGGTATACTGTGTAAATTATCCTCATTGTCTTGAAGAGAAATTATCTGGATATGTTGAGGGGCATAGATATTATTTTTATTCTTAAACCGTAAGATCATTTTTTCATTACCATTATGAATGAAAAATTCCCAAGGGTAGCGGCTGGCATTATAGCGGGTTGTTACAACAAAGGGCCATTTTGGATAATCAAAAATTGAGTCTCCATCCAATACATCTTTAAAAAGATTTTCTCCGAAAATATAATCAAAGATAGAAGGAAATATATCCATGTGGCAAGTCAATTTTTTAGCTTTATTAACTTCTCGTTGGTTATCTCCTAACTTATAATATATTGGAACTGTCGTTTGCATTTTGCTGAGGTGAGACCCATGATAAAGATGACCTTCCTCATAAAACTCTTCACCATGATCTCCTGTAATAATTATTATTGAATTATTATATAGGTTATTTTTCTTTAAATATGAGATGAAATCATCTATTAAGGTATCTATATAATAGACAGCATTTTTATATCTATTTTTTATAAATTCAATCTCATATTTTGAAGGATAAGTGGTTAAATAGCTTATTTCTTCTGAAATAGGATAGAATTTCAGCGGCTGATTTTTTGGCCAACTATATATAAAATGTGTTGAATCGAAAAAGATAATATTTATATTTTTTTCATTTTCTTTTATGTCATTTTTTAATTCATCAATTGCCTGTTTATCAGCATCACAGGCTTCAACGGGAGGATAGTGAGGGAAAAGTTTAAATTTATCAGCTAAATGTAAATCTTTACCAAAAAGGATCTCTTTCATGTTATAATATTTTAACTCGGGTGCTGAGTAGACATTAATTTTATAGCCGATCTTTTTTAAAATATTTAGAGCAATACTTCCTTTTTCCCAATTATTCTCTAACCCATATTTCCAGTTATATGGAAAAGAGGAGTAAAAAATAGAAAACCAAGATTGATGTGTCCCATTAGCATTAGCAAAGGAAGTTTCAAAATTAATATTTTCTGATTTAAACCGTTCAATTGTTGGTGTAATTTCTTGTGAAATAAAATCTTCTCTAAGGCTTTCGATAATAAATAGATAAATATTGGGTGTATTTTTGGGATTTAAGTTTTTTTGATCTATAAGACTAATAGTTTCTTTTTCATCTCGAGGTTTTTTTAATTTAACAATAGTGTCAATTGTCATTGTCTTTGGTTGAACAAAGGTCAGTTTCCAAGGTAGGAGTCTTTGATATGAGGCGTATATGTCAGGATTTATTGTTGAAGAGACTCTAAAGTCCCAGATAAATAGAGTTAGCGGTATAGAAAACAAAACCTGCAAAAGATGTTCATGATGTAAAACAAATGAATTTTTAGAAATTACCTTGTATAACAATTTATAGACGAATACTCCTATAAAAGGTAATGTTAAGATAATTAGACCTAAAAGAGCCCATATTTTATAAGAAATACCTGTACAATGAAGCATTTCGAAGAAATTTTCTAAATTTTCATCTAAAGCTAGTTCAATTCCATCCCAAATTGTCATATCCAGAATTCTTAATAGGAAAAAGTCAACAATATGACTAAGAAACATTAAAAAAGTTAGTCCGATAAATAAATTAAAGATACTTTTATGAAAGTATTTTTTTATCAATAATGATAATAGAGCAAAACCAACAACTTCTATAGCAAGTTGGCCAAAAGAATATATCATGAAAAAAGATGAAGTATAGTTTGAAGTATTTTTAATCTGATAAACACTAAAAAAAGAAAAAATATAACAAATAACAAAATATAGGCCAAAATAGAGATAATTTATGTGTAGCTTGCTTTTATCTTGCATAATAATGTTTTTAGATTTTCAAACCCCTCTTTTTACTTAATAATAATAAATCTATATATCGTCAATAGCTCCTTTATCATTTTTTGTATATTGTGCTAATATTAATGTGAAAAAAAGAGGATCCCTATGAAATGGCTTAAAGATTTTCAGCTATACTTATTTGATTTTGATGGACTTTTGGTCAATACCGAGCATATTCATTTTCAGGCATATATAGATATGTGTGAAAAAAGGGGATTTAAGTTGGACTGGATATTTTTGGATTTTTGTAAAATTGCTCATTATAATGATACCGGGCTTAGAGATTCAATATATGCAAAATTTCCCAAACTTCAAGAAAGAGAGCCTAATTGGAATGTTTTGAGAAATGAAAAGAATCAAATATATTTAACTCTTTTAAATAGCGGCAGAGTTGAATTGATGCCGGGAGTAAAGGAACTTTTGGAAGAATTAAACCGTCTTAATATCAATCGCTGTGTAGTGACAAATTCAACTAGAGAGCAAATCAATCTGATAACAGCTTTAAACCCAATTTTAAAAACTATTCCTCACTGGATAACAAGAGAAGAATATATAAAGCCAAAGCCTGATCCTGAATCTTATGAAAGGGCAATATTGCTTTATGCAAAACATGGGGATAAAATTATAGGATTTGAAGATACAATTAGGGGGATGCAGGCTCTTTCTAAAACTCCTGCTTTTTGTCTATTGATCAGTCCTCTTAATGATCCAAGGATCGATAGTGTTATTAATAGAGAAATTCTCCATTTTGGTTCTATAAAGGATCTACCTCAGGATAGATTATTATAAAAGACCTTAACTAAAAAGAGGGCATGGGAAGGTGCAGTTTTAGAAGCTTTTCTTCGATCTTTTGCATTGAAAATTTTTGGTATACTGTCGAGTGTGATTTTTTTCATTGCAACGTCGAGAAGGGTTCCTACGATATTTCTAACCATTTTATACAAAAAGCCGTCACCTTCGAATTCCAGTCTTATTCCATCCTCTGTTTCAATAACATCAAGCCTTTTTAAATGTTTTATAGGAGATGATTTTGATGATCCTACATTAGCAAAAGAGGTAAAATCATTTTTGCCGATAAATAATAAAGCTGCTTTTTTTAAAAGAGCCACATCTATTTCTTTTTTAAGATAAAAGCTATAATCACGCGTAAAAGGGTTTTTAGAATTTTTTAATGATAAAAAATAGTGGTAGATTTTATGAGTTGCACTAAATCTGGCATGAAAATCATCAGAGATAGGGGATATATCTTTAATTCTAATATCTTTTGGAAGGATACAGTTAAGCTTATATAACAATTGTTTTTCATCTAATTCTTTTATATAGATAAAGTGTGCTGTTTGTTCTATTGCATGAACACCGCTATCTGTTCTTCCTGCCGAGGTAATATTAATAGGTTCTTTCAAAAGAGAAGATAGAGCTTTTTGAATTGTTTCCTGAATAGATATGCTATGAGGTTGGATTTGCCATCCTGCATATTTTTTTCCATCATATGAAAGAGTCATTTTATATTTCATGTGAGTAACAGGGCTTTTGCTAAATTTAAGTCAAAGGGCGTAGTAATTTTAATATTCTGACTTTTCCCTTTGACGATTTTTACTGGGTGATTGAGTAGTTCTACTATTGAAACATCATCTGTAACATCGATATTATTTTTATTAACATAGTCAAAGCCTTCTAATAATAAATCATATTTAACGGCTTGGGGAGTTTGTATTTCCCAAAGTTTTGATCTGTCTAAGGTTTTATTTACATAATTTTCACTATTAGCTTCTTTGATAGTGCTAGTAGCAGGAATGGCTAAAACCGCAGCGTTATGCTCATATCCAGCGTTTATAAGAGAGATTACGGACTCTTTATCGATGAAGGGCCTTGCTGCATCATGAATACAAACTAAATTTGAGGCTTTATTTACTTTTTGAAGGCCATTAAATACAGAGTCCTGCCGTCTTTGTCCTGGTTCTGCGAAGGTCAGGCTCTTAGAAGATTTAAAAAAAGATTTATAATTTTTTGAACAGACAACGATAATTTCATTGATTTCTTGTAAGAGAGAAAAGAGCTCAAAACTATACCAAGCCAGAATTTTTCCATTGATTGGAATATATTGTTTAGGCGTTTCTTGATTTAGCCGAACACCCTTGCCGCCTGCTAAAAAAATTAAAGAAGTAAATCTTTTTTTCATAAATAACTTTTTTTACGAGAAGTATAGCAGAATTGAAAGAAAAAGAAAACAAGCCCGAAAAGAATTTCGGGCTGTAAAAAAAATATTTTAAGATAAATGTTTATTAACAAGTTTTGTCATTTGGAACATGTTAATAGCTTTTTTAGATTTGAAAACTTTAGCTAAATTTTCATCTGGGATGATATTTCGCATATTTTCTTTATCTTGTAATTTCTTTTTCTTAATATAAGCCCAAAGTTTTTTTGTAACTTCTGTTCTTGGCATTGGTCCTTTTCCTACAACCGCAGCAAGATCATCGCTTATTTTCATTGGTTTCATGAATTTTGATTTTTGTTTAACTACCATATTAATCTCCTTTATAGTGAGCAAGAATTTAAAAAATTAGTGGTTATCTATAGACCTTTTATCTCTCTAGCTATTTAATAGTCAAAAGAAATTTTATATAAAAATAATAAAATAAAGAAAAAACCTTTAAAGGAAAAACCTAAAAAGCTTTTTAGAATAGGTTGTAAGCCTGAATTTTTAAAGGAAATTAAAGGCAGTAAAAAACTGCCTTTAATAGTAATAATTTATGCTTCAGCTCTCTTACATGCGAATTTATTAACTGCATAAATTGTTGCGCTAATACCAAGACCAATTGCAACTCCAGTGCATAATTGAGGGTTGGTAACAACAAAATCCTTAGCAAAAAAGAAGCCTCTAATAGCAGAATCTTTTGCTGGCGACCATAAATATTTATAACCTAACTGAATAGCTTGCTTAAAGAAAGCTACAGCAAAATCCCAAATTTTTTGTACGCCAGTGCCTATATTTTTTCCTAACCATTGTATTTGTCTTCCTAACCATTTTGCTCCCTGCACAGCAACTTCTGCTGCTTTTGACCCTACCTGTTTTGCTACATCTGTAACATCTTGCATTCTCATGAAAACCTCCTAATAGAGTTATGTAATATATAATTAAAAATAGCAGATATTATATTCGTGACTTTTTAATTGTAAAGAAAAGATAGATATTTTTAAAAATTTTGTTTGCTCTTGTTTTATTTACTTTTTTTGACATTTAGATATCTATGGATTATAGTTTTATTATACAAAGATCAAGAGGACTTCATGACACAAGAGATCAAAGAACGATTGGCAAAGTTAGATAAAGAAATCCGCCATATGTGGAGGTATCTTTGACATTGAGGAAAAAGAAAAAGAAATAGCTTTTTTAGAACAGGAAATGTCAGATCCCAATTTTTGGCAAGATTCCGATAAGGCACAAAAGACAGTCAAAAAGTCAAATTTGTTAAAGTCATGGACGATACCATATAAAGATATTTCAAATAGATATAAGGATTTACATGAGCTTTATATTGAGATAAAGGATTCAGCTGAGGATTCTTTGTTTAATGATCTTTATAGTGAGCTGGACTTTATAGAAAAAAAAGTGGCCGACTTAGAAATTAAGAAAATGTTAGCTAATGAGTTGGATGAAAAGAGCTGCTTTTGCTCAATTAATGCTGGAGCCGGCGGTACCGAATCTTGCGACTGGGTCTCTATACTTGCCAGGATGTATGAAAGATGGGCGAACAAGAAAAAATGGAAGGTAACTTTAGTAGATAAACTTGATGGAGAAGTTGCGGGTATAAAAAGTATTACTTATAAATTTGAGGGAGACTTTGCCTATGGCTATTGCAAATCAGAAAAAGGTGTTCATAGGTTAGTGAGGATATCTCCATTTGACAGCAACGCAAGACGTCATACAAGTTTCGCTTCTGTTGATATTACTCCGATAATTGATGCTGCGATTGATATAGAAATCAAGCCTGATGATATTAGGGTAGACACATTTCGTTCTTCAGGTGCAGGCGGACAGCATGTTAATACAACAGATTCAGCAGTAAGGATAACATATCTGCCAACAAATATTGTTGTAAGCTGTCAGTCTGAAAGGTCTCAGATTCAAAATAGAGAGACCTGTATGGAGATGTTAAAATCAAAACTATATGAAAATCAGGTTTTAGAAAGAGAAGAAAAATTAAAAAAAATCGGGGGCGAGAAAAAAGAGATTGCCTGGGGTTCGCAAATACGCAATTATGTATTTCAACCTTATACTTTGATAAAAGATACCCGTACTAAGCATGAATCAGGAAATATTCAAAAAGTATTAGACGGCGATTTAGATGAATTTGTAAATGCATATTTAAAGGAATTTGGCTAATGGAAAATTTTCAGATACGTTTTACAGAACAAAATGATTTAGGACCTTTATTAGAGTGGTTAAATGAGCCGGAGATAATTAAGTGGTTTCCTATGTCAACAAAAAGAGAAATTGAAGACTCTGCGAAAAATTGGATAGGCTTTTCAAAATTTAAATGCAGTCTGTCTGGTGTTTATAATAATGAAACTGTAGCTATAGCAACTCTCTTTTTGATGCCGTATAAAAAATTAATGCACCATTCAATGTTTTATTTAGTAGTAGACAAGAAACATCAGAGAAAAGGAATTGGATCAAAAATGTTAGAAGCTTTGATCAATCTTGCTAAAGAAGAATTTAA
Organism: uncultured bacterium; assembly: GCA_964400755.1. Lineage (GTDB taxonomy): Bacteria > Chlamydiota > Chlamydiia > Chlamydiales > SM23-39 > CAYNVX01. The sequence continues at coordinate 8,942 of CAYNVX010000054.1, forward strand.
TTTTGAAAGCATTTATATAGAGATCTTTGAAGGGTGCCCTGCAGCTTCTCTTTTAGAAAAATTTAAATTTACAAAATTTGCAACTCAGCCAATGTTTGTAAAAGAGAAGGATAAATATTTATCAAGAACTTTATATGAGTTGATAATCAGATGAAAGATGTAGAAATTAGATTCGCCCAAGAATCAGATAAAGAGTATTTAATAAAATGGCTTAATG
>CAYNVX010000055.1:0-9143 GCA_964400755.1 uncultured bacterium
GACTGAAATAAAGAATAATAAAGTCAAAAAAATATTTATCGTTAAAAATGAGAAAGGCCTTCATACAAGACCCTCGACGGAGCTTGTTAAATGTTCTTCAGCATTTAATGCACAAATAAATCTTTATTATCGGAATTATATTGTTAACGCCAAATCTTTGCTCGGGATATTAATGCTTGCTGCTACAAGAGGCTCCAAAATCACTATAGAAGCTGTTGGGGATGATGCTGAAGAAGCTATAGCTGCTATTTTAGAGCTGGCGAACAATAAGTTTAATATAAAATATTAAAAATGGATATTTCCCAAATAAAAAAACAGGTTGGATTGGAAGCTGTAAAGCTTATTCAAAACAATATGATTGTTGGTTTGGGTACGGGTTCAACTGCAAATTTCTTTATTGAGGCTCTAGGAAAAAGATGTGCTGAAGGTTTAGTTATTAAAGCTGTTGCAACCTCTAAGGGGTCTGAGAAACTAGCGAAAAAGTTGAATATTCCTTTAACAGACATTAATGAATTAGATTATATTGATATTACAATTGATGGTGCAGATCAGGTTGATTTTAATAAGAATTTAATAAAAGGAATGGGCGGAGCTTTATTAAGAGAAAAAATAGTTGCTTCCTTCAGTAAACAAATAATTATTATTATCGATGAAAAAAAGTATCTGAAATTTTTAGGAAATTGTTCTCTACCTGTCGAAATTACTCCTTTTGGGTTTGAGTCTACTAAAAAAAGATTGGAAAAATTGGGATATAGGGGTTCTTTTCGAAAAAATAAACAAGGTTTAATCTATTTAACTGACAATAAAAATTATATTCTTGATTTAGAATTTAATGAAAAAATCCTAGATCCAAAAACTGAGCATATCAGAATAAAAAATGTTGCTGGAGTAGTTGAGACCGGATTTTTTTTCGATCTACCTATTAAGGTTTTAATCGGATCGGGTTCTAATCAAATCGAATTTAAATAAGCTTTTTTTTCTATTTTATAAAATAAATGTTTGCAAAGAGGGTCTTCTTTAGCAATATACGGATGGTCGAAATTATTTTCAGGACAATATTGCATATTAAGTCTTTTCATAACTGATAAGGAACGATAATTTTTTTCTGAGGTAAAGGAGACTATTTCCTTTAATTTTAAAGTATTAAAGGCATAGTCAAGAACCTTTTTAGCTCCTTCTAGAGCATACCCTTGTTCCCAAAAATCTTTAGCTAGACGCCAGCCAATTTCTATGCATGGAGTAAAAGTTGTGTGAAAATTAGGAGAATGAAGACCGATGAAACCTATAAAAGAAGCTTTATTCTTAACTTCGACTGCCCAGAACCCATAAGGTTTATTTTCAAGTTCCTTGATAATTTTATGGGCAATCTCTGTACTTTCTTTTTCACTGAGTAAAGAAGGGAAAAATTCCATAACGTCAGGATCACTATTAATTTTAGCAAACAAAGGAATATCACTTTGTTTCCATTGTCTTAATATTAATCTTTCTGTTTCTAAATTTGGAGCTGTCATACTTTTTGTTAATCTTATTTAAACAGAATATTAAGTCATTATATAAAAAAAAACAATCTAGTGCAGAGAAAAAAAAAGAAAATCTCAAACTTTTTATTTGAATATTAATGTTTTAATTTTTAAACTTATTGCTGGGAAAGCATGAGGTTTATTAATGAATAGTGGTAAATTAGCAGCTGAAAGTGAAAAGACACAAAAAGCTAGAGAGAAGTTAAGAAGAAAATTTGAAGTTTTAGACAAGAAGATTACTCCTGAGGCATTAAAAGATAAGATAAAAGAAATTCATGATAGAATTGCTAGGCTGTCTCCGCATAGGATTGTTTTAAAAAAGAAAAATATTTCATTGTTTGATGAGAATCAAAATACAGCGGAATTCTCAAGAAGAATTCTTGTTGTTTCCCAAAAACTTAAAGAAGACTCACTATCAATATCTCAATCAATTAAGGATTTAAATTTAAACAAGCATGTCATCATTGCTGATAATATAGATGTTTGAGAACCTTGCTATAAAAAACTTACTTGTAGTAGCCTTTTTCTTTAAGAAGATAAAAATAGGATACTTATGTCTAACATAATCAATTTTTTACAGCAGCGGGAATTTATCGATCAGGTAACTGCAAAAGATCTCGATCAGTATGTTAAAGATCCTATTGGTTTGTATGTTGGTTTTGATCCAACTGCAGACTCTCTTCACTTAGGCCATTTAGTTGGGATAATTGCTTTAAAATGGTTTCAGCAATTTGGTCATAAGGCTCATGCTCTTATCGGTGGAGCAACCGGCCGTATTGGCGATCCATCTGGAAAAAGCAAGGAAAGACCTTTTTTAACAGACGCGTTTTTAAATGCAAATGTTAATTCAATCTCAAATTTTTTGAAGAAGATGCTCGGAAATGAAATTATTATCCTTAATAATGATGAATGGTTTAAAGATTATCCTTTTGTAGATTTTTTAAGAGATATAGGAAAACATTTTAGAATGGGACCCATGCTTTCAAAAGAAAGCGTTAAAGTACGTATGGAATCAGAAGAGGGGATGAGCTTTACTGAGTTTTCTTACCAGATATTACAAGCCTATGATTTTTATTATCTTTTCAAACATAAAAATATTTCCATGCAGCTTGGCGGATCCGACCAATGGGGTAATATTGTTGCAGGAATAGATCTAATTAGAAAATTATCTCAAAAGCCGGCTTATGGCATGACTTTTCCTCTTATTACTAGAAGCGATGGTAAAAAATTTGGAAAGAGTGAAGAAGGAGCTATTTGGCTTTCTGAAGAAAGATTATCACCCTATCAGTTTTATCAATACCTATTTCAAATACCCGATAGCGATGTAATACGTTTAATGAAAATGTTAACTTTTATGGATTTGAAAGATATTAAGGATATAGAAAATGAAATGAAATCCACAAATTATGTTCCTAATAGTGCACAAAAAAGATTAGCAGAAGAAATTACTTTTTTTGTACATGGTAAAGAAGGATTGGATATAGCGTTGAAAGTTACTAAAGGTGCTTCTCCCGGAAAAGAGGCCGATCTTTCTAAAGAAGTTTTAGAAGAAATAGCTAAAGACATGCCGAATGCCAATTTGATCTATGATGAAGTAATAGATGCTAAATATGTAGACATTGCTACTAAAATTAATTTAACGTCTAGTAAGTCCGAAGCCGTTCGTTTAATTAAAAATGGCGGTGCATATTTAAATAATAATAAAATCCAAGATGTTAATTTTTCTATTTCTCAAAAGGATATTATTGGTGAAACTTATCTTCTTTTAGGAGCAGGAAAAAAGAAAAAAATAGTTGTGACTTTAGTTCCAAAATAATTTTTTTTTTAAAAAGTACTTGTATGAAAATCAATAAGATAAGAGAATAACGTTAAACGAATGTGACTTAAAAACTAAGGGGTTTAAGGGTATGGGCACAATCACAAAAAAAAACCTGATTCAAAAGATTGCATATAAAAAAGGAATGCATCCAAATGATGTTAGAATGGTAATACAAGCATTTTTGGATGAGATGACAGATTCTTTGTCTCATGGTGATAGATTGGAGTTTAGAGATTTTGGTGTTTTCGAAGTTGTTGAAAGAAAACAAAAAATAGGACGTAATCCGAAAAATGCTGCTGTTCCAATTGTAATTCCTGCTAGAAAAGCAGTTAAATTTACTCCTGGAAAGAAAATGAAAAGCGTTATTACAACTGAAGTAAAATCTCAATTCTAAGCTTTAACAATTAAGAATTATAAAAGCCTTTGCAGATATGTTGTGCAAAGGTTTTTTTATTCATCTTTATTTAAAAAAAAATATATATATATTGTCTTTATATTTAAAAACCTCTTTTTCTTTTTCTAGAAATCTTTTTTTATGTTAAAAATTTTAATAGATAATGTTTTGTTTTTTCCTCAAAATTAACGAGGTTTAAAATAACTTGTATATAAGTAAAAAATTTTAAACCTGAAATTTAATGCTATTTTGAGGTAAAATAGAGTCATAAAAAAATATTTAGAAAATTAGCATTATCCTAATTTATTGAGTAAAAACTATAAGGAGAAAAGCCTTGTCATTACCGAAAATCGTTGGAATAGGATCTATTGTCATTTTTGGGGTTATTGGACTCTTAGCTGTCTTTAAAAAGCCTCAAGAGAAAGAGATAGTATTTGATGCAAGTAAAGATAAACTGCAAGAGATTGTAGTTGTAGAAGAAAAACAGCAGGAAGAGATAAAAGTTGAGATTAAAGAAGAACCTTCTCAAGAAAAGGTTGTTTTAAATGAAGATGAGCTGCCTGAAGCTGATATAATTGATAGGCTGTTTGCAGTAGATTCTTCGAAATTGCCGATTGTTGAAACAGTCTCTTATACAAGCAGAGTACCTTGGCTTAAAGGCCGGCCTGCCTGGATTGCAGATTATGCTTCGTATTACCAAACAACAAGACATTTCATAGCAAGAAGCTTGAATAGAAAAGCAGACTATTTTACTCAAAAGGTTTCTTTTGGTGACAGGTTTAATGTCTTTAAAAAAGATAAGAATATTAATTTCCATATGGTAATTGACCTTTCTAGATTAAAGATGTGGCTTTACTATGTAGATTCAGAAGCTAATGATAAGGTTTTGTTAAAAACCTACAAAGTCGGACTTGGCAGAAAAGAAGCTAAAAGATCTTCTGGTTATTTAACTCCAATTGGAAAATATTCCTTAGGGGAAAAAGTTGCGATTTACAAGCCTGGAACAATGGGATTTTTTCAAGAGGAAAAAACAGAGATGATACAGGTCTTTGGGACTAGATGGATACCATTTGACAAAGAAGTTGAAAATTGTTCTGAAGCGGCAAAAGGACTTGGTCTTCATGGCGCTCCTTGGTCAAAGACAGCAAATGGCGAGTTAACAGAAGATATTTCTAAAATTGGAAAATATGACAGCGACGGCTGTATTAGATTGGCTTCTACTGATATAGAAGAGATCTTTGCTATTGTGATTTCTAAACCGACAACAATTGAGCTAGTAAAAGATTTTTATGATTCAGAGCTTTTAAAAGAAGACAGATCAAAAAAGTAAAAAAGAGGAAAATTTTGTGACAATATTGCCGCATGAAAAACCTATTTGTGAATGTGAAGAGACGATAAAACAGGTTAAAGAGCAGAATAAATCTAATGGCTTATGGTCTCAAGAAGAGATTAATAAGTTAGAGAAGAAATTAGAAAATCTGAAAAAACAGATTTATTCTAATTTGTCTTCTATGGAGCGTATTGCAATCTGCCGACATCCTAAAAGACCTCATTCTTTAGACTATATTGAAAATATCTGTGATGATTTTGTAGAAATATTTGGGGATAGGACATTTAAAGACGATCATGCTGTAGTTGCAGGCCTTGGAACTGTCAATGGAAAGAAATTTGTATTTATAGGGCAAGAAAAGGGAAAAGATACAGAGAGCCGCATATATAGAAATTTCGGTATGGCTCATCCGGAAGGTTTCAGAAAAGCTCTAAGAGTAATGAAATTAGCTGAGAAGTTTCATCTGCCGGTTGTTACTTTTTTAGATACTCAAGGGGCCTATCCCGGCCTTTCCGCTGAAGAAAGGGGACAAGGTTGGGCAATAGCCAAAAATTTATGGGAGATGGCTCAGTTAAAAACTCCAATAATAGTTTTAATTATTGGGGAAGGCTGTTCCGGCGGTGCTTTAGGAATGGGCGTTGGAGATGTGATTGGTATGTTGGAACATGCCTACTATTCAGTAATTTCTCCTGAAGGATGTGCTTCTATATTATGGAAAGATGCATCAAAAAGCGCTGATGCTGCAAAAGCCTTAAAAATGCATCCTGAAAACCTAATAGAATTAAATATCATTGATGATATCATCAATGAACCGCAAGGTGGAGCTCACCTTGATCCAGAAGTTGTCTACGAAAATGTTAAGAGCTTTATTTTAAATCAATATGAGAACTTGAAAATTATTCCCCTGAAGTCTTTAATAGATAAGCGATATCAAAAATTTCGCAAAATGGGAGAAGTGTCTATAACTTAATCCCTATTACTATTGGGAGAAAATGAAGAATCTATTTAAAGCGGCTATTCGAAATAGCAAACATTTTACACTTGCTCTTGTCACATTATTTGCACTTTTATTCTTAACCGTAGCTGATTCTATGGAAATGTTTGCCATGGGGTTTATTGCTAATACCGGAGCTGATTTCTTTACTCTTTTCGGTAAGGAAAAAAAAGGGCGTGTTTATGCTGATGATTATGTCTCTTTAAACGATATACAGAATAGATGGAAAAGCATAGATAGGGAAAGTTCTGGAAAAATAACCAAAAGAGATGCAGCTATATACATTGCCCAAAAAAAGAACAGCAATCCCTTAAACCGCATATTCAGAATTATCTCTAATAAATTTGATATCGATCAAAATTTTGCAGGATTAATAGGTATTTTAGTTTTTGTTGCAATTTTTAAAGCTATAATTCTATTTTTATCCCGTTTTGCAAGTCAGCTTTTATCTATTAGGATAACAAGGGACCTTCGGCAGCAGTATTTTGAACATATTCAGTCTCTTCCTTTGAGTTTTTACCAGCAGCATAATATGGGAAGCTTATCAACAAGGGCGGTTGGAGATGCAGGACAGATAGCATCTTCTATCAATTCTTGTTTGACCAATTATTTTAAAACTCCTTTTGCCATTCTTGCTGCACTTTCTGCCTGTATTTATCTTTCTTGGAAATTGTCTTTAATTATCTTTATAGGTATGCCGGCAATTTTTTTCCCTGTTATATTTTTAACTAAAAGAATTAAAGGCGTTTCAAGGGAGCTTCAGAAGAATCAGGAAACCTTTACTTCTGTTCTTTTAGATTTCTTAGGAGGAATACAAACGGTTAAGATATTTGCTATGGAAGCTTTTTCTTTGAAAAAGTTTAAGGAACAAAACAATCAAATGGCATTTTTGGAAGCTAAAAGTTCCAAGTATTCTTTATTAACTAGGCCTGTTTTACATTTTATTACAACTTCATGTATGGCAACAGTAGTATTGATAGGGCTCTATGTTGTTAATATGAGCATACCCGTTCTTTTAGTATTTATTGGTTTGCTTCATTTATTTTATGAGCCTGTAAAAAAGTTTGCTGAAGAAAATGCCAATGTTCAAAGAGGGGTTGTTGCAGCAGAAAGGATGTTTGAAGTATTGAGCTTGAAACCTCATATTCAGGATGCTGATGGCGCAGTTGAGCTTAAAGGCTTTTTACACAAGATTGAATTTGACAATGTTAGTTTTAAATATAAAGATGAATGGGTTTTAAAAAATCTATCTTTTACCATTGAAAAAGGACAGACAGTAGCTATAGTTGGCCCAACCGGTGCCGGCAAGTCTACAATTGTTCAGCTTCTTCCACGCCTTTACGATATCCAAAAAGGGCAAATTAGAATTGATGGCATTCCTCTTACTGAATATACCCAAAAGTCTTTGAGAGAAAATATGGGTTTTGTACCGCAGAAGCCATTTTTATTTTATGACACTGTTATTGAAAATATAAGATTTGGACGTGAGTTTTCTTTTGATGATGTTAAAAATGCTGCAAAAAAGGCACATGCTCATGAATTTATTAAAGACCTTCCTAAAACCTATTACAGCACTTTAGCTGAATCAGGCAAAAACCTTTCCGGCGGACAGCAGCAAAGGATAGCTATTGCCAGGGCCTTGGTAAAAAAAGCACCCATTCTTATTATGGATGAGGCAACATCTTCTTTAGATGCCATCTCAGAGAGTAAAATTAAAGAGGCGATAAAAGGCTTACATAATGAAGTAACTCAAATATTGATAGCTCATAGGCTTTCTACTATAGATCATGCAGATAAAATAATCTATTTGGACAGGGGAGAAAAATTAGCAGAAGGTACAAAAGATGAGCTGTTGAAAAATTCGCCACATTTTAAAAATATGTGGGAGCATTTTCACAGCACTCCTAAAACTGTCGAATTGGTTGAAAAATAGTATGAGTGATAAATATAAAGAATTATCTGACTGCTTATCTGAAATTATTGGACAGGTTAATGAATTTAAAAAATCATATAATGACTACATTAAGCCTTTGATAAGGGCTAATCTTGTTCTTATGTTGAAGATAGGAAAAATTATAGGCGATAAAGTAGCTGAAGATGTTGTAGCGCTAAATGAAGATATAGATCTATTCTTAAATCAAAATGATAATACAGATCTTTATAAGAGCCTTATAGAAGATGCTGTTAATTTAAAAAATGAGCTTTGGGAATTATAAGAGCTCTCTTTTAGGGAACAATAGGTTAAACCCTTTTTCTTTAAGCCTATAATTTGAAACTCTTTTATTAGCATCACCAAAATCTATTTCCATTTGAGGATCCCATTTAATTTTTGGCATTTTAAATTTCTTGCATAGGATATCAGTTAATTCTTTTCTGGTTAGATGATCGTCATCAACAACATTATAGGTGCCTTCCATCTTATGGTTAATTGTGAAATCTATAGCATTTATCACATCTTTTAGATGTATCATATTTGTATAATAATGACCTTCGCCAGCAAGATTTTGATTACTATTGTCCATAATAATTTGAGATAAGGTCTTATCTGGTCCATAAATATGGGCTAACCTTAATATAGATATTTTCCAATTCAGCTCTTTCATTGATAATAAAATATTTTCACATTCAATAAGGCTTTTAGACTCATTGTCATCTGCGTTTAAATGATCGGATTCATTGACCCATTTACCATTATGATCGCCATAAATAGAGCTCCTGCTAGTAAAAATAAGCATTTTAGAAGAACCTTTATTGATAGCTGCTTTTTTTATGGCTTGAGCTGTTTCAATATATGATTTTTCATAATCTTTAGATTTACCGGCAGAAATGGTTAATATGATCAAATCATTCTCTTCAATTATATAAGAGAGCTCGTTTTCATCATTATTATGAAGTACCAAGCATTTGGTGGCGGTGCTGGTTACAAAGGCCAGTTTTGTAGAATTTCTTGAAACAGCACAGACTTCATGAGATTTTTCTTTAAAATGTTTTATTAGTTCAATTCCAATATATCCGCATCCAATTACTGCAATTTTCATCAAATTCCTTTGGCATGGAAACCCCTGTTTTTAAACATGGGGAGGAAA
>CAYNVX010000056.1:0-6504 GCA_964400755.1 uncultured bacterium
AATTTCTAGGAGCTATAATGAACCTTGGAATGGATAAAAGGGGCGAGCTTACAAAAACAGAAACCCTTCATGGTGATAGACTATTATTAACCTATAGATTTCCAATGAATGAGATCCTAACAGATTTTAATGACAAATTAAAATCTGTTACCCGCGGCTATGGTTCATTTGACTATGAAGCAGAAAGCTATCAGAAAGCTGATATTATCAAGCTTGAAATTAGAGTAAATGAAGAGCCTGTCGATGCTTTCTCTTGCTTAGTGCACAGAAGTAAAGCCGAAAATAAAGGAAGATCTATCTGCAAAAAATTAAAAGAAGTTATTCCTCAGCAGTTATTCAAAGTTCCAATACAAGCAGCAATCGGCGGAAAAATTGTTGCCAGAGAGACTATTGGAGCCCTTTCTAAAAATGTTACTGCAAAATGCTATGGCGGGGACATTACAAGAAAAAGAAAACTTTGGGAAAAGCAGAAAAAGGGTAAAAAGAAAATGAAGGAAATTGGCAAGGTTAATATCCCTCAAAGTGCTTTTATGGAAGTATTGAAAACAGATTAACGTCAATAACAACTTCTTACTAATGTCAATTATTAAACTTCAAATTGATAATTTTATGACCAACACCAATCAATTAAATCCATTGCAATTGATTGATGTTGGTATATAATAAAATACTATATTCTTGAACTACTCTCTTATGGACACCATGGTCCTAAAGTAAAAGTACAAGCCGCTATACACCCTGCTATAAATATAGGGTTCCCCATAGCCGTACAACCCTTTACACAACTGGCATAGGTTACTGTTCCTGCCATTGCTTTAGGAAGAAAAGAAAGCCCCAAAATAACAATCAAAGGAATAATAAGTCCTTTTGTTTTATTTGCTGTTCCAATAAGAATACTACTCCAGCGACTTTCTTTATGCTGGATGCTTTGTGAATCAGAAACATCCCCACTATTACGTATTGCTAAATTTCCTCTCATAAAAAACCTTTGGTTATAAATAAAAAAACACGCGATTAATGTTTTACTTAAGTAAAAAATTAATTGCAAACAAAAATATTATTCACAGAAACTTTCTACTTACTTATTGCTTTTATAAGATGATCTTTAGAATCTTTATCTATTAATATATTTATTGGATCAACACCTGCTTTATACGGCATCTTTTCAACCTGAACATGAAATATATTTTTTCCACTTTTAACTTTGTGTTTTTGTAGATAGAGAATATTCCCCTCTTTATCAAAAACACCTATATCTATATAATCATTCATTGAAATCTCTCGTTCCTTTCCCAATTCATCAACACGAAATTTTTTATTATCAGACTTGATTTCAACTTGGTATTTATCCTTGTTCTTTGAGAAAGTAACACTTTCAGTATGATTACGATAAAAAGTAATTGTCTCAAAAAAATCTTCTATTAGGTATTTTTTATCTTCTGGGGTTATTTTTTTAAAACGTTCAACAAGATCTATTGCCCGAGTAAAAGGAGCTCTTTGAAAAGCAACATCTCGAATGTATTCTTTTAAAACTTTATTGACAGTCTCTTCGCCAAGATAATCTTTTAGTGCATAGAAAATTAAGCTTCCCTTGTTATAATGAATGTACTGTTGTCCTTCATTAAACATTAATGGCAATTCTTTTTTTGTTTCGACACTTCTTCCACTTAAGTAATTATCCATTTCATATCTTAAAAATTTCCCCATCTGTTGAGATCCATATTCTTTCTCTTGGATCATCAATGCTGAATATTGAGCCAGCGATTCAGATAGCATAGTTGAACCCTGAACATTACCTCCAATAACTTGATGGGCCCACCATTGATGAGCCATTTCATGTGAAGTAACATAAAATACATAATCCACATTTTCAGAATCTTTCTCCACAATCTTAGCTATAAAACCAATAGCTTCTGAATAAAATATAGTATTAGGAAATGATTGCGTAAAGCTTGCATATCTTGGAAATTCTATTATACGTACTTGATTAAATTGATAAGGTGAAAAATTTTTAGTATAATAATCCAAAGAATTTTTAATAGCTTTAATCATATGAGGAATATTATCACTATGATTTGAATGATGATAAATCTCAATTTTTACATCATTCCATTTATCTTGAGCTAAAGCATATAATCCGGAAGTAAAAGCATAAAAATTTAAAATTGGTTTATCCATTTTATAATGAAAAAATCTTCTATTATTTTCTTCCCATTCTTTTACCAAATAACCCGGAGCTATAGCGATTTGATCTTTTGAAGTACTCACTGTTGCTTCAAAATCAATCCATGTTCCTTCCTGTGAAATATATGTCTTATTAACTGCCGTCTTATCATTCATATCAGGCATACGATCTTTTTCAGGTAAGTTATATTTTCTACGAATCTTTTCCGCTCCCATTTCTCGAGAAGAGATATACCCTATAATAGGAAAAAAATCAGATCCGTTAAAGAAGGTTCCATTTTTTATAATTTTTTTTGAAGTCCCTGCGCTTGTAAATCCTTTTGGTTTAACCTCCAATTGAAATTCTAACTCAATATCTTCATTAGGTTGCAAAGGTTCCATTAAATCAAAAATACTGACCTCTAGCCGTTTATCATAATGCACAAATGATATTTTCCTATTCCACTTTAATAAATTAATATTAGAACGCTTATTAATATTCAGTAAAATCTTAGTAATTGGTTTAGTAGAACAATTTTTATATTTAAATACCCCATCTGCACTCATGCTTTGCTTCTCTGGAAATATATTAACATTTAATACAACTGAATTAATTTCCGGCTGGACTATTTTTTCAAATTTTTTATATTTGAGTTCATAATCTACAACATCTCTTTGCTTCGCTGCATTTGTTTGATAAATATTTAAAATATTAGTGTTATAATAAATAAAGCCACCTACAAGAATCCAACTCAATAAAGTTCCTATAAGAACTTTCTTTTGTAGAGGTTGCATTCTTATTTTAAATTCAATAAAGCGCTCTTTCCAAGTTACTATTGAACCTCTTAACCAAAATCGTATAGTTAAATAGGCCAGACCAAAATGAAATAATCCCCAATAAAGAAAAAATATCATAAAAGGATATAAAGAATTTCCAAACTTATTCATGTCAGAATAATTTTCCCTCGGCAAACTTCCAATTAAATACAGTTTGTGATTAAACCCAAAACCTTCTAAGTTACTCATCAAAATGTAAAATAGAATAACGATGGAATGACCTATATATTTATTCTTAGAGAATGTTTGAATAAAAAGAGCAAATATACAAATAAATATATTTGGTAATAAAAAACAGAAAAAAAGATGTTTAAAATAAACATTCAACTCAAAAAAATAATAACCTTTAAATATCTGAATAATTAAACCACTAATTAGAATGATAAAAGATAAAAAAATCTGAATCCAAACTAATGATAAAAATTTCGATATATATATATATAAATTAGTAACTGGTTTTGAATCCATCAACTCATAAATAAATTGTTCTCTATCTTTCCAAACCAGTTCCCCTGAATAATAAGTAATAATAATGATAACAAATAAGTAAAATGCACCACCGACAACATCAAAAACATGATATGTTACGGGAAGAGTTTCTGTACCATAAAATTTTCCAATAGAACTACTGCATATAAAAATAAATAAAACACCACATAGAAGCATTATTAAAAAATAAATATTAGAAAAAGCTTGTTTAAATTCTGATAAAGAGAGTTCAAATAAAACTTTCCATGATTTAGGTCTTAAAGAAACTGCTATTTCTTTAGATATCTTAAAATTAGATGATTTTTCAGCATAATTCTTTTTTTCTTTTGATAGTTTGAATGGTTCAAAAAGGAAATAACCAAGAAAAAGAAAAAAGGTTCCAATAGCCCCCCAAAGTATCCTATTATATAAAAAATAGCCTGTGAGCGGTATTGTTTTTATCTTTTGTTCCTCTATCGACCAATATTGTGTCACTCCTTTTGCTGCGATAAAGCCAAATGGATCAATTAAAGCTCCGATAAGTTTATTATCTATATCACTCACGATTGTTCCAGCAATAAGCCAACCAGTAAAAATCAACATAGTAACAACATAAACTGACGACATTTTTTTAAAAATCGCTATAACCGCGATAAAAAGAGCACCAAAAATTAATATGTTAGGAATAATAGTATAAAGATAAGGAACCAAATAAAATAAAAAATGATTTTGAGTAATCATCAATTTATTTACAAAAGGCATCAATGTAGCAGTCCACACCCCTAGTCCTATAGAAAATAATATAGTTATAACCACAATAAATGATCCCAAATATCTTATAAAAAAATAGGTTGTTTTGCTAAGAGGAGTAGAGAAAATAATCTGTCTAAAATTTGTCTCAAAATCTTTATTAATAGATTGGCCAAAAATTGGAGCAATGATAAGAAGAATGAAATATCCTACTCCAGTAATAATATTATTTAAAACAATTGGGCTATTTAAGGCTAGTTCAGTCGAAAATCCAATATTAATCCCTTGAAAAGCTCCTGCATAAATAATTCCTAGAAAAAAAGACATCAAAAAATAAATCATAAAATAAATAAGTGTCGAAACTTTGTACAGCCTATTTCTAATTTCAAACCAAAGTAATTCTTTTAACATAATCCTTACCTAAGAATTTCATTAGTTGATATATATGCCTTAATGAAAGAAAAATAAATATCTTCCAAATTAGGAGGGACTCTCTCAAATCCATCTGGTTGCACTTCATTAAAAACTTTTAAAATTATTTTTCCTAAAAAAAGTTTAGAAGAAATAATTTTAAATTTTTGAGAATACAATTTTATTTCTGGTTTCGTAATAATTTTACTCCAAATTTTATTTTGAAAAAGTTCGATAATATCCTTTGGAGGTATTTGAATTAAAATCTTTCCATTATTAATAATAGCCATATCATTACAAAGTTCATTCACGTCAGCAACAATATGTGTAGAAAAAATAACTATAATATTTTCACTAATTGCACTTAATAGATTATGAAATCTATCTCTTTCTCCAGGATCTAATCCAGCTGTTGGCTCATCAACAATAATAACTTTAGGTTCTCCTAACAGAGCCTGAGCAATCCCAAACCGCTGTTTCATTCCTCCTGAAAAGCTTCCAAGCTTTTTTTTGCGATATTGACATAAATTGGTTACTTCAAGTAAATAATTGACAGTTTCCTCTCTTTTTTTGCGATCAACAATTCCTTTCAATATTGCTAAATGATTAAGCATTTTTTCAGCTGAAACTGTTGGATAAACTCCAAATTCTTGAGGTAAATAACCTAAAACACTTCTCATTTGATCTTTTTGATGAAGAACATCAATTTCTTCAAAAAAAATAGTTCCTTTATCCGGCTCTTGTAAGGTTGCAATTGTACGCATAAGAGTTGATTTTCCAGAACCATTAGGTCCAATAAGACCAAAAATTCCTTTTCTTATTTTAAGATTAACATCCTTTAAAGCCTTAATATTACCGGGGTAAGTTTTATTCAAATCTGAAATTTTCAACATTTTTAATCTCCAATAGATATAAGATAATACTCCTTTTTATTTATTTATCAAATTAAACATCTGTTAAAAAATTTTATTTTTAAATAAAAAACTATATAATGTATCAATATTAAATAAAAAAACTAAAAATTATTTTATTATTCTGAAAAAAATCGGCAAGGTTAATATCCCTCAAAGTGCTTTTATGGAAGTATTGAAAACAGATTAATCTCTAATTTTAATTTTATTTTACTCTACTATTTTTTTAATTAATCTAACCTGTTGAAACTTAATAAAAAAATGTATTAAAATTTTTCTCTTTGTCCTCGTAGCTCAGCGGATAGAGCGGTCGCCTCCTAAGCGACAGGTCGCGCGTTCAACTCGCGCCGAGGACGATTATTTAAAGAAAGAATCTATACCTTCTGCGATACCTTTAGCGATTTTATCCTGATAGCTTTTTTTTCTAATCCAGTCTCTCTCGGTTGGATTTGTTAAAAAGCCGCATTCAACTATAATAGATGGCATGTTTGTTTCTTTGATAACTTTAAGATTATTTCTATTTTTTACACCACGCGATAGTGCTTTGGTACGATTGACAACTTTTGCCAAAACGGTATTGGCCAATATACGGGAAGTATTAGCTTTGGTTTTTTTTACATTTGATTGATGATAAAGTACTTCTATCCCATGGGCTGTCTTATTAGGACAAGAATTATAATGTATACTAACAAAAATTTCTGGATTAGCATTATTTGCAATAGATACTCTTTTAGCAAGAGGAACAAAATAATCTTTAGCTCTTATCATTTTAACTCTATATCCCATCTGTTCCAAATATTTTTTTAATGCAAGAGTTGTTGAAAGGTTCAATCTTTTTTCTTCACAATATGGATATTTTATTATAGCTCCTCTATCTAAACCACCATGGCCGGCATCTAATACAATAAGAGGCCTTTTAATAGATTTATTATAAGCTGAGGCAACAACTTCTTTTGAGGCAAAA
>CAYNVX010000056.1:6604-8933 GCA_964400755.1 uncultured bacterium
AGGCCTTTTAATAGATTTATTATAAGCTGAGGCAACAACTTCTTTTGAGGCAAAACAAACTAAAGGAAGAGCTAAAAAAAACTTAAATAGAATAAATCTAACCATTACATACCTTCTATAACATCTTACATAGGTTCTTAGCTATTTCTACATCATCAAAAGGATATCTATTATTTCCTATTATTTGATAATTCTCATGTCCTTTGCCGGCTATTAATATTATATCCTCATCTTTTGCCATTCTAATAGCTGTTTCTATCGCTTTTTTTCTGTCTATTTCGACAATATAATCACATTTTTTAGAAAAGCCAAGCAGAATTTCATCAATAATATCTTGAGGGTTTTCATTTCGTGGATTATCAGTAGTTACAATAACCTTATCGGCATGCTTTTCTGCAATTTCTGCCATTTTAGGACGCTTTGTCTTATCCCTATTCCCTCCGCAGCCAAAAACTACAATTATCTTGCCTGCAACAACTTTTAATGAATTTAGTGAGTTAAAAAGAGCATCAGGTGTATGGGCATGGTCAACAAAGAGATGAAAATGATTTTTTACAGCAACTTTTTCCAGCCTCCCTTTGACCTTTGGTAAAGATTTTAAAACATCTCTCATCTTGTTAAAGGGAAGTGCTAATTGTATTCCAATAGATAGAGCTGCCAACGTATTATAAATATTGCATTTTCCAAAAAGAGGAATGAAAAACCTTTCTTGTTTTTCTTTATAAAAAACATCAAACTCACTTCCATTAGCGCTATATTTGATATTATCAGCATAAATATCAGCTTTGTTATCCAATCCATAAGTTATTTTATGATCTGATATTTCATCATTCAATCTTCTACCGAACTCATCATCTAGATTTATTACAGAAAGAGCATTCTCCTTAAGATGATTTTGAAATAACTTTTTTTTTGCTAAAAAATAATTTTCCATCGTTTGATGATAATCCAGATGATCGTTTGTAAGATTTGTAAAAATAGCTGCATCAAACTCAATGTTTCGAATACGATTTTGTTCTATGCCGTGAGAGGAAGTTTCCATAACAGCGCTCTTTAGATTATTCGAAACCATCTCCCTTAAATATTTTTGATTGGAAACATTATCAGGCGTCGTTAGTTTTGAAAAGATTTGACTCTCCCCTGTTATATATTCTATTGTTCCAATAAGACCGCTTTTTTTATCAAAATTATCCAAAATATGCTTAACTATATAACTTGTCGTAGTCTTGCCGTTTGTTCCTGTTATAGCTATTGTAAAAAGCTCTTTAGATGGATTTTGATAATAGTTAGCTGCAATATCAGCTTCTATCTCATTCGGATTTTCATGAATGATCTGTGTTACATTAATAAAAGGGTCATACATGTCAGTTACAATAGCTATTGCACCAGCAGATATTGCATCTTGTATAAAAGATGCAGCATCAAAGCTCTCTCCCTTTTTTGCAATAAAAAGACTATTAGGATAGACATATCTGGAATCATTGCATACTCCAGAAATTTCAATATCTTTTAAGCCTTTAATTTCTATATCAGTGATATCTTTAAATAACTTTTTTAATTTCACCTTTTCTCATTCCAATTTTTATAGATTTCTCTTAATTCCTTAACCTCTTTTGCCCAGTCCGCCTTTTCCGGATTTCTTCTTGGATCTCCATATGAATATCCATAAGGATCATCTGGAGTAACACCTAAATATTGCAACGCTCTTGTAGATATTTCTTTAAAAATAGGCGCTGCGCAAACACCGCCATGCTGCAGCATTCCGATACCGGGGACAAATTTCTTTTCAGGTTCATCTACAACTATTATCATTACAAATCTAGGTTTTGTTGCAGGGGCAAAACCAACAAATGATGAAATATTGACATTTTTGGAATATTGCCCATTAATAATTTTTTCAGCAGTTCCGGACTTGCCGCCTTCGGTATATCCCATAATATCCCCCCCGCGAGATGTTCCGGCGATCTTAGTTGTATATTTCATTGCTTTGATTAATTCTCTGCAGCTGTTTTCACTTAATATTCGTTTTCGTCCTTCTTTTTTATTTACATTATCCAAGAGGATATTTTTTTTATCGTCTTCATCTTTTATAATTTTTCTGATAAGGGTTGGTTTAACCTCAAACCCTCCATTAGCAATGATCCCATATGATCTTAAAATCTGCAGGCTGTTTACAAGAATATTATATCCCATCGCTAAGGAATAAGGTGTAGATGTAGACCATTCCAGCTTTCCATTTGGATGAAGCTTTCCGGGAGAAGGAACTAAACCCGGTGCTTCTGCTGGAAGCTCTATATTTGTTTTTTTGCCAAAACCGAATAGTTCGCAA